>JBAPXO010000618.1:0-9093 GCA_049284255.1 Solirubrobacteraceae bacterium
ATCTCCGAGGGCGCGGGCCAGATCGCCGACCAGGATCTCGTCGCCGTCCTCTCCGAGCAAGGGCGTCGAGCGCGTCAGATCGCCAGGCGGCCACGCCTCGCGCTCGAGCGGCGGGCCGGACCCGATCCGCGCCGAGAGCGCGTCGACGAGCAAGTCGGGGTGCGACTCGATCTCGAGGTCGATCGGCGCCAGCCCGTAGTGGTCCTTGCTCCACCCGTTGTGCAGGACGAAGTCCATCGAGCAGGAGGCGATGAAAGCCTCCACCCGGTCGACGCCGTAGGCCTGCTTGAGGGTCCCGGCCAGGTCGATCCAGTCCAGGCTCACGATCACGTCGGCGGCTCGGAGAAGCTCGCGTCCCGAGGGGCTGAGAAATGTCCCGGGAGCGGCGGGGTTGAGCGGATGGGCGGTCGGAAAGCCAGCGCCCGTCTTGAGATCACAGAGCACGGCGGCTCCCAGACGCTCCGCGAGGGCCACGCGCCGCTGCCACGCCTCCTCGCTCCGGCTCACACGCCCGACGAGGATCAAGGGCTGCCGTGCCGACTCCAGCTCCGATGCCAGCTCCTCGACCGCCTCAGACCGGGGGGCGGGAGGCGGAACCGGTCGATGGCGCTGTGGATCGGGAAGGCGCACGGGCTGGGTAGTCGGCGCCTCCTGCATCTCCGCATCGAGGTTCACGTAGGCGGGCGCGCACGGGTAGGTCCACGTGCGCACGTAGGCCTGCGTAATCGCTTCGACGGCCGCTTGAGCCGAGATGACCTGGTCGTCCCACTTGACGTAGGAGCGGATCAGGGCCCCCTGATCGGCGGATGTGTGGATCCAGTCGATCCAGGGCCGGCGCTCGGCGGCATCCAGGGGCCCGGTGGCTCCGACCACAACCATGGGCACGCGGTCGCACCAGGCGTCGAACAACGCCATCGTCGCGTGCATCAGCCCGACGTTGCTGTGCAGGGCGACGCCCATCGGGCGCTCCGCGACCTTGGCGAATCCGTGGGCGATCGCGACGGCGTGCTCCTCGTGCAGACAGAGGAGCATCGTCGGCTGCTCGTTGCCGAGGACGTTGACGAGGCTGTCGTGCAGCCCCCGGTAGCTCGCGCCTGGGTTCAGGGCCAGGTAGTCGAGACCGAGTGAACGCAGCGACTCAGCGATCGCGTCGCTGTTGAAGCGCTCGCCCGATTCCGGATCGAAGGTGCGGGTAGGACGGTCGGCTCTCATTCCGCGTTGCAGACGATCATGCGCGTGCGGTGCAAGGGCCGTTGGGCAGCGTCCGACAGAGGTAGTCCCAGAGCATGACGAGGTGATGCTCTCCCCACACGCTCTTGCGCTTGGCCAGAGCCTCCTCGTCAGAGGACCAGTGTCGGGGTTCGCCGAGCGTGTAGGTGACCACCTGCTGGTGGGCGGCCTTCTCGAGCAGGACGGCACGGATGACGGCGTCGCGTACGTCCTTGCCCAGGGTGACGATCCCGTGGTTGACGAGCAGCATCGCGTTCTCACCGTCGAGTCCTCGGGCCACGTCGACGCCCATCTCGGGCGTGACGATCAGGTCGGCGGTCTTGGTGAAGCGAGGCACGTCGGGCGGGACGAACAGGGTGCCGGCGTGCGAGAGGGGACGGAGCGGTTGGCCGGCGGCGCCGACCGCGATCGAGTGCGATGGGTGCGAATGCACGACGGCGCCCGCCTCGGCCCGGAACCGAAGCACTTCTGTGTGGATCGGCCACTCGGAGTGCCGCGGGCGATCCCCCTCTAGCACCTCGCCGTCGAAGGACACCAGGATGACGTGATCGGCGGTGATCTCCTCGAAACCGTAGGTGGAGGCCTTCATCCAGACCCCCCGGCCCTCGGGATCGCGCGCCGAGACGTGTCCCCAGACGTAGTCATCGTGGCCGTTGGCGCCGAGGATGCGGCACCCCAGAGCCACGAGCTCGCGGAGCCCAGTGGCGGCGGTGGCGTCCGCTGAAGCGACGTCGGTCATGACTTCTCGTGACGGATCGATGGCTGCGTGGTCCTGCCGGTCGTGGTGGCGCCCCGCAGGGGCGAATCAGTCAGCCTGGCCATTAAGACACCCTCTTGCCTCGCGGCAGAATAGTTCTGCGTGTCGGAAACTCATTCTGCCTGGTCGGCATCTTCGCTGTCAAGGGCTCAGTGAGGCGGTTTCCGGCGACGGCTATGGTATGCATCGCGCATGGCAGAAACGTCGATCGTGGAGAACGAGAAACCCATCTATCCGATTGGGTCCGTCGACTCCGCGATGCGCCTCCTGCTGATGATCGGCGAGCGTGATCGGGTCCGGATCGCGGAGGCCGCCAAGGAGCTCGGCGTCGCCCGGTCGACGGCGCATCGGCTCATGCAGATGCTGCTCTACCACGGCTTCGTGCGCCAGGACCCAGAGTCCAAGGCCTATGTGGCCGGCCCCAAACTCATGGGCTTGGGCCTGCAGCTGGTCCGCAAGCTCGACGTGCGCAACATCGCCCACCCCTACATGGAATCCCTGGCCGCCGAGGTCGCTGAGACCGTCCACCTGTTCGCCCTCCAGGCCGAGCGCGGCGTGCTCTGCCTGGACTCCGTCGAGGGTCCCCGGGGTCTGCGCGTCGGCTCGCGCACCGGGATCGTGCTCGCCGCCCACGCCAGCTCGTCGGGCCGCGCGCTGCTCTCGACGCTCCCGGAGGAGGACGTCATGGAGATGTATCCCTCGCCCCGCTTGCCCAAGCACGATCACAGCACGATCAACCTCCGCAGCGAGCTGCTCGAGCGCCTGGAGAGCGCCCGCAGGCTCGGCTACGCGGTCCAGAGAGACGAGAGCGAGCCCGACGTGAGCGCGATCTCGGCCCCCTTGCGCAACGACCATGCGGTCGCCAGCTTCGCGCTCACCGTCGCCCTGCCGTCATCTCGACTGTCGGAGGGCTCCGTGCCCGCCATCGGGGAGGCTGTCACCCGCTACGCACGCGAGGTCGCGGCGGCGCTTGGAATCTGATCAGGAGACCCGGGGTCGAGCGCCGGCGCGCTCTGATCGCCGCTCGGCGAGATCGCGGCCGACCTCCGCCGGGTCTCGGCTGCCGGGCCGGGGGAGCGTGAACCGATCCCGAGTGGTGCACCATTCATCGCCACCCATGCGCGCGACTAGGTCGAGCTGCTCGGGGACGGGCACGTAGCCGTCGATGGCGTCGTCTCGCACGTGGATGCGCACGATCCAGGCGACCACGAGATTGTTGGAGGCACTATCGGATCTCCCGAGCTCGAGCACCTGCATGACCCGGCACTCGAGCGCCGCCGGCGCCTCGGCCACGCGCAGGGGCGAGACGACCTCAGACGGCTCGCCGGTGAGCCCGGCCACCTGCCACTCGTCGACGTCGGGGCCGAACTCGCCGCTGCACGCGTTCGCTACTTCGGCGAGCTCACGGTTAACGAGGTTGACCACAAACTCGCCCGTTGCCTTGATGTTGTGCAGCGAGTCCTTGTTCGTGCCCTGGCGGCTGCCGGGCCCGATCCCGATCGCCGGCGGGTCGAACGAGAAGGCGCCGAAGAACGAGAAGGGCGCGAGGTTGGGGGCGCCCTGGGCCGAGAGTGAGGAGACCCACGCGATCGGCCGAGGCGCGACGAGCCCATTGATGAGCGCGTTGCGCTCGAAGCGGCCGACGTCGGCGGGATCGATGTTCATCGTCTCAGCCGCCGTTCTGGGCGCTCGTGGCACCGTGACGCGCGACGAACGTGTTGCGCAACGTCCCGATGCCGTCGATGGAGACCTCGACGACGTCCCCGTCGGTCAGGAAGCTGCCCTGAGGCTCGCCCACTCCGCCCGGGGTGCCGGTAGCGATCAGGTCGCCGGGCTCGAGCTCGACGATCATCGAGATGTCGGCGACCAGCGCCGGAACGTCGAAAACGAGATCACCCAACGGTGCTCGCTGGCGCTCCTCGCCGTTGACGCTCAGGGAGAGCTCGCGGTCATCCAGCGCGCCGAGCTCGTCCAGGGTCACCATCCACGGACCAACCGGAGTTGAGCGCTGGAATGTCTTGCCGGCAAACCACTGGATGGTCCGCCGCTGGTAGTCACGAGCGGTGACGTCGTTGAGCACGGTCAGCCCGGCGACGTGCTCCAGGGCGTCGTCTGGCGCGATGTCGCGACCCCGGGTCCCGATGATCACGGCGAGCTCGCCTTCATAGTCGACCTTGTCGCTGGGAGGCAACTCGACGTCCGCATAGGGATCGGTGAGTGCCCGGTCCAGCTTGCCGAACAGCGTCGGCACGCTCGGCAGCTCGCGCCCCATCTCGAGGATGTGCGTTCGGTAGTTGAGGCCGACGCAGAAGACGGCGCCCGGATGAAGTACCGGGCGCAGCAGCTGCTCCGCCTCAAAAGGGCGCGGCTCCCCGCCGGCCAGCGCCGCCCGTGCGGCGTTCCAGCCGGCGGCGCCGGCTCTCAGCAGCTCGCCGACGTCCCGGTAGCCTTCGACAGGCGCGGCGCCCTCATCGCCGACGACAACGACGCGCGAACCGCCGTCGTCGCTCAGGGTGGCCAGGCGCATCAGGCCGGGGCGGAGAAGGTCTCGACGATCGTCTGGTGGGACTCGGGGGCCGCCGCGACGCGATACTTGTCGACCATGCGCATGAGCGGGGTGTCGTGGACGGCGAACAGAATCGCCCGGTCGGCGTCGGAGCCGTTGATGTGCTCGTGCGTCGCCCAGCTCGGGAGGACGAACATGTCGCCCGCACTCCAGTCGAAGCGCACGCCGTCGATGACCGTGGCTCCACTGCCCTCGAAGGCCAGGTACACCCAGCTGCCCGTGTGCCGGTGCGCGGCGGTGTGCACTCCGGGGCGGAGCATCTGGACCGAGCACGTGAATGTCTTCATCACCGGGTGGCCGGTGTGGGGGTTGATGAACTCGAGGGCAACGTCGTCGTACGGATCTGCGGCCACCTCGGCCAGGTTCTTCAGCGCGCGTTCGGTGTCGGCCCACTTGTAGGCCATGATCGGCGAGTACTCGGTGGTCGGAGGCTCCCACGCCGGGCGCATCTGCCCGACGCCGTACTTGAGCACAGATCCATTGAGATGCTTGTCGACGGGCTGCTGCTCGTGCGGATAGGGCTCGAAGAACGCGCCATCGAGGAAGTTGTTGAGCGGGATGTCCAACGCGTCCATCCAAATGGCCCGTTCGTCGGACTCGCTGCCGTGGTCGTGCCAGGTCCACGGCGGGGTCAGCACGAGGTCACCGCGCTCGAGGAACACCTTGTCACCCTCGACCGTGCTGTAGGACCCGGCGCCGTCGATGATGAAGCGGATCGCCTGCGAGGTGTGCCGGTGCGCCGGAGCGATCTCGCGGCCGTTGAGCCACTGGACGGCCGCCCAGAGAGTCGAGGTTGCGTACGGCATTCCCTCCTGACCGGGATTGGCCAGAGCGATGGCGCGGCGATCACCGCCCCGCTCGACGGGGACGAGCGCGCCCGCGCGCTCCGCGATCCCGTAGAGGTCGCTCCAGCGCCACAGCCAGGCCTGGGTCTTGGGCGAAGGAACCAGCCCCATGATCTCCGCCTCGAGCTCCCACAGGGGGATGAGGTGGCTGCGCGCCATGTCGCCGCGCAGCTCGTCGACGGCGGTCGTCTCGGTCGTGCTCATGATAATCCTCGTTTCTCGAGCTCGAGGCGTCTGCTAGTGACAACTAGAATCTGCAGTACAGAACAAGCTATCGGGTGTCACAGGGCGCGTCAAGGCGAATCGGAGCCCTGTCCAGTCGCCACCGTGGCCGTTGATCGTGGCTGGTAGAGCCAATCGAGCTCATCGAAATCATTGGCCTCGTGCTGCGCGAGAAGCCGATTGCGCAACGCCAAGCCGATCCCGTCGATGTGGATCATCTCCCCGAAGCTCCGGGCCGTGGTCACCACCCGGTTCGTCCGTGGGATGCGAATCGCCTGATAGGCGGCGAAAGCCTCGCCGACGTCGTCCCGGCAGGCCACCATCTCGGCCAGGCAGAGCGCGTCCTCCAGCGCCTGGCACCCACCCTGGGCGATGTACTGGAGCATCGGGTGGGCAGCGTCCCCAAGCAGAGTGGTCGGCCCGAGGGACCAATTGGCCAGAGGTTCGCGGTCGATCATCAGCCACCGCAGACCCCGCTCCAGCAGCGCGGCTCCGCGGCGCACCGGCTCGCAGCAGTTCCCGAAGACCGCATCGAGCTCAGCCGTCGAGCCGAAGGCCTCGCTCTCGGGGTCCGCAACGCGGCTGCGAAACACGCCGACCTGGTTGTAGAGCTCTCCGCGCCGGACCTTGTATTGGACGAGGTGCAGGCCGGGTCCCCACCAATAGACCATGCTGTCCTGGAACTCGTGCAGGTGGGCGTTGGCGACGGAGATCGCCCCTCGGTAGGCGACGTAGCCGGAGACCACCGGCTCGTCGCGACTTACCAACGTCCTCACGACCGAGCGCAGCCCGTCGGCACCGATCACCGCCCGCCCAGCGTACGTGGAGCCGTCCGCGCAGCGAACAGCCGGACGCTCGTCGTCCGGGTCGACGTGCACGACACGCTTGTTGACCTCTAGGGCTACGCGGTCCTCGCCCCGGCACGCCTCGAGCAGGATCGCGTGTAGATCGCTGCGGTGGAGGACCGTGTACGGCGTGCCGTAGCGCTCGCGAAACGGTTGTCCAAGATCCACAGACGTCAGGCGCTCGCCGGTTTGAGCGTCCATGAACACCAGGGAGCTCGGCTGCACCGAGCAATCGAGCACCGGGGCCAGAAGTCCGATCCGTTCCAGCACCTGAGTGGCGTTCGGCGCGAGTTGGATTCCGGCTCCAATCTCGCCTAATTGGGGCGCCGCCTCGAGCACGCGGACGGCTCGTCCCTGCTGGGCGAGCGCATAAGCGGCCGCTAAGCCTCCGATCCCTCCCCCGACCACGAGGAACTCGGACTCGGCGCTCTGCGTCATCGGCCCCATCCACCAGCGAGATCTGTCATCACGCTCTTGGGGCTCCGACAGAACATGTGTCTATCTTGCAGAACGAAGATCATCGCGTCAAGGCGCAAATATTGACACATCCCTTCCGGAGATTAGAATGGCGTTCTTCAGACCAGCACGTCGGAATCGATGTAGCCGGCGAGATCGTCAACAGAGGGAGAGGCAATGGAGCGGCTGGCGGGCAAGGTGATCCTGGTGGCTGGCGGGGCGGCGGGCATCGGCGCGGCGACCGCGACTCGCTTGGCGACCGAAGGCGCCCGGGTCGTCATCGGCGACATCAACCACGACGGCGCCGAGGCAACGGCGAGCCGCCTGCGCGACCAGGGGCACATCGTCCACGCGGTGCGCTTCGACGCCATCGACAGCGACTCCGTGCGGAATATGGTAGAGGCCACGGTCGAGCGCCACGGGCGCCTCGACGGCCTGCACTACAACGCCGCCGATCTCTCCGATCGGACCTTCGGACGCGACACCGATGTGGTCGACGTACCGGATGAGGTCTGGGACCGCACGCTGGCGGTGGCCCTGACCGGCTGCCGACAGGCGTTCCGGCACAGCATTCCGCATCTGCTCGCCAGCGGCGGAGGCGCCCTCGTCGCCACCTCCTCGATCAACGCCGTCAACGGAGACGTCCAGAAGGTCAGCTACGGCGTGGCAAAGGCGGGGATCAACGCCCTCGTGCGCCACGCTGCCCGGCGTTGGGGCAAGCAGAGTGTCCGGGCCAATGCCGTGGCCCCGGCTCTGACACTCACCGAAATGGTCCTTGCCGAGGAGCGCGAGGGGTGGAAGGAGCGGGTTCTCGCCGAGATGGCGGCTCCTCGGCTCGGCGAGCCCGGAGACATCGCTGCGCTCGTTGCCTTTCTGCTGTCTGACGACGCGATATGGATCACCGGGCAGACGTACAACGTCAACGGTGGCCTCATGCTGAGCTGAGCAGCGCTTTGACTCCTCCTTCGTCGGCCCCAGCGCGCTGCGAGGCTGGTGAGCGCCGCGCTCTCTCGGTACCGGCTCGACGTCGCTCCGCGTGACGGTGCCCTATTCCGCGGGTTCGTTCGCGTCCAGATCACCGGTCCGAGGCGCACCCGCACGGCGAGGTCCGGATCGGGCTTCCTGATGGTGGACAATGGAATGGATCAGTCGCCGGGACCCGATCTGAGGAGCACCGATGAGTGCCACATCATCTAACCGGGCCACGCTCAACGAAACCGAGCGCGCCGAGGTCGAGCGCGTCAACGCATCGGGGCGGACGCCCGTCGTCTTCATCCACGGCCTGTGGCTGCTGCCGAGCAGCTGGGACCGATGGGCGGCCGTCTTCGAGGAGGCGGAGTACACGACGCTCGCGCTGAGCTGGCCGGACGATCCCGACACGGTGGAGGAGGCCAACGCCGATCCCGAGGTGTTCGCCCACAAGTCGATCGGCCAAGTGGCCGACCACGCCGCCGCGGCGATCACGGCGCTGAGCCGCAAGCCCGCGGTGGTGGGGCACTCGTTCGGCGGCCTGCTCGCCCAGATCATCGCCGGACGCGGCTTCGCCGCCGTCTCGGTGGCGATCGATCCGGCGCCGTTCCGCGGCGTGCTGCCCCTGCCGATCTCGTCGCTGAAGTCAGCCAGCCCGGTGCTGCGCAATCCCGCCAACCGCAACCGCGCCGTCCCCCTCACCTACGCGCAGTTCCGGTATGGCTTCGCCAACGCGGTCAGTGAGGAGGAGGCCAGGCAGCTCTACGACGCGTTCGCCGTGCCCGCGTCCGGCGTGCCGCTGTTCCAGGCGGCGACAGCCAACCTCAACCCGTGGACCGAGGCCAAGGTCGACACCGAGAACCCGGCCCGCGGGCCGCTCCTCATCATCTCCGGCGAGAAGGACCACACGGTGCCGTGGTCGATCGCCCACGCCTCCTTCAAGCAACAGGAGCACAACCCGGGGGTCACCGAGATCGTGGAGATCCCCAACCGCGGACACGCCCTGACGATCGACAGCGGATGGCGGGAGGTCGCCGATAAGGCGCTTGAGTTCATCCGCCGTTTCGCCTGAGGCTGACCGATGACCCCGATCTCACGTGGCTTTCACGGCCGTCGCCGCTCCAGCGTCGATCCGGCGCGGGTGCCGCCCGGCCAATACGTGACCGGCGACTTCCCGGTGCTGTCGGCCGGGCCCACTCCGCA
>JBAPXO010000619.1:0-2609 GCA_049284255.1 Solirubrobacteraceae bacterium
GAGCTGCTGGCTCCGCTGCCACCGCCCGGTCCGCTCCAGCCGCGCCCTCCGCCCCGGGCGCCCCGGCCGCGGCACCCGAACGCCGTGGGGGCAGGCTGAGCCCGGGCCTCTTGGCGCTTTTTGGCGCGCTCGCGCTGGTCGTGATCATCGGCGGCTTTCTCGCCGGCCACTCCGGCGGCGGAAGCGCCCCCGCCCCCTACAGCAACTTCGCGAGTGTCGGCCACTTCCAGCTTCGCTACCCCAAGGCCTGGCAACTCGGATCGATCGCACAGCCGGTGCTCGGTCTGAAGTTCGATGACCCATTGACGCTCACCACCAACGCCGGCACCGCTGGCCTCCAGGCCGGTGCCGTGCGCGCGGCCGGCGGTCCGACGCTGCTGCCGCCATCGGTCCGGTCGGGGGCCGCGGGCGGGCTGCCCAAACCTCAGCCCGTGCTCCTCGGCAATGTCCAGGCCTACCGGTATCGCAACGTCTCAGTGCATGGCGCCACACCGGCGTCGGCCGTTTACGCCGTGCCTACCTCGGCCGGCGTCATCACGCTCGCGTGCTGGACGCCCGCGACGCCACCGGCAGGCTTTGCCGATCAATGCGACCGCATCGCCGACACCCTGCGCATCGTCGGCACGACCGCGTATCCGCTCGGCCCGAGTTCTGCCTACGCCAAGCTGCTGTCATCCACCTTCACCCAGCTCCGGAGCTCGGTCGATGCCGAGCAGGCACAGCTCAAGAGCGCGAAGACGCCCACGGCCCAGGCTGCGGCCGCGACCGCGTTGGGACACGCCTACGGTCAGGCGGCATCGCGGCTGGCTCACGCCACGGTCTCACCCCGCGATCGCGAGGCGCAAGCGGCTGTCCTCGCGGCGCTGCACACGATCTCGACCGGCTATTCCAATGCCGCGGCCGCCGCCCGATCCGGCTCGCACGCCGCCTATCAGCGAGCCGCGGCGCAGGTTGCGCGAGGGTCGAGGGCGCTGACTGCCGCAACCACCGCCCTCGGCGGACTCGGCTACCACGTCGCGACCTGATCCGGGCCGTCGATTTCCAGCTACGCTCGGGGACGGCATGAACCAGCCCAGGTCTGCCTCCCAAGTGCTCGGCCTCACCCTGAACGATCGCTATCGCGTGATCGAGCCGATCTCGAGCGGGGCGATGGGCGCCGTCTACCGAGCCGTCGATGCTCAGTCGGGGGCCGAAGTAGCCCTCAAGCAATCGACAAATCCTCACTTCGACGCGCGCTTCGAGGCCGAGGCGCGGCTGCTGGCCACCCTTCAGCATCCACGCGTGGTGAGGGTGCTCGATCACTTCACGGCCCCAGGCGGCCAGTTCCTGGTCATGGACCTCGTTCGGGGGATCGAGCTCGGGGTGCTTCTCAAGGAGCGCGGGGCGCCCGGCCTGCCCGTTGACCAGTCAGTGGAGTACGTCCGCCAGGCGTGCGAGGCGTTGCAGTACGTCCACGATCAGCAGATCGTTCATCGCGACGTCAAGCCCCAGAACCTGATCCTCGGGGAGCACGGGGTCGTACTCGTCGACTTCGGAATCGCCAGGACCCTGGACGAGACCGAGGCACCGGGCACGGTCGGCATCGGCACCCCGCGCTTCATGGCTCCGGAGGTGTTCGGCGGCGGCCACGTCTCCCCGCGCACCGACGTCTTCAGCGTCGCAGCGACGCTCTGGAACCTGCTCTCGGGCCGGCCCCCGGTGTATGCCGAACCGACGCCATTAACCAAGCTCAATCCCGATGTGCCCGTCGATCTGCAGCACACGATCTCCACCGGCCTCGAGCTCATGCCCGAGCGTCGCGTGGCCTCCGCCTCGGCCTTCGCCAAGGCGCTCGGCGCCCCGCTGCGAACCGAGACCGGGATCTCGCTGGCCGTCTCGCTTGACGAGACCGACGCCTCACGGAGCCTGCTGGAGGCGATCGTTCACACCGCGGCCGCAATCTTCGGCGCCGCCGCCTCGTCGATCGCCCTGGTCGATGAGACGACCAGCGAGCTTGTCTATCAGTCGGCATGGGGCGCTGGGGCGCGGGAAATCGTCGGCATCCGGCTGCCACGAGGCCAGGGGGTCGCGGGCGCGGTCGTCCAAACCGGCGTCGGCGAGGCCGTGCCCGACTGTCGCGCCGACCCGCGCTGGGCGGCTCGGATCGCCGCTGGTACTGGATACGTACCGCACACGATGCTGATCGCGCCGCTCCAACGTGCTGGGCGCCCAATCGGCGTTCTAACCGTGCTCGACCGCCGCGACGGTAAGAGCTACGGACCCGAAGAGGTCGAGCGCGCCGCCCTGTTCGCCAATCTCGCGGTGAAGGCGATCGACGTGAACCCCGGCTCGTTCACGAGCCTCGGGAGGACGTCCGGACTCCGCGGCGTGTAGCCCCGCCCCGCGGGCCCCTCAGTCATGCCCGGTATCTGCCTGTGCATGATCGTCAAGGACGAGGCGCAGGTGATTGAGCGCTGCCTGGCCTCGGTGAAAGAGCATCTGGCCTACTGGGTCATCTGCGACACCGGTTCTTCTGACGCCACGCCCGAGCTGATTCGAAGGGCACTCGATGGCGTTCCCGGCGAGGTACACGAGCGACCATGGGTCGACTTCGGGCACAACCGCTCGGA
>JBAPXO010000620.1:0-2044 GCA_049284255.1 Solirubrobacteraceae bacterium
GCACCTCGCCGTTTCGCGCGTATCGCGTCTCAGGCACCCAGCTCGATGTCGTCCCAACGGCCACCGCCAAGGAAAGATACGTGTCGCACGTCCACCCCTGACCACGCGGTTCGGATTTACCCGGCAGCCAGAATCGGTGCTCGCTGCGCGCCTAAGCGGCGCTGACGGCGGCTAGGCGGGACAGGTGATCGCGACCACGCCGAACGCAGCGCCGTCGCGATCGTGGTTCCGGAACAAAGCGCCGCGGCGAAAAGCTATCCCAAAGATCGTCCGCGGCGCCCTGGCGACTCCATGCGGGTATCGGAACGGGCGCGCCACGATTCGAGCGACGGCAAGAGGAGTGAGGACGGGCGGAGGAACCGTGTCCGCAAAGGTGGAGATATACCGTGCCTCGCCGGCTCGACGACACACCTTATGCGCCATCGCCGCCGGAGCCCGCTTCGATGCTCGCGCTGCCGCCTTCGGGTCGTTCCTAGTCAAATAAGAGAGATTCACAAACCGCCCGAGTGCCGCCTCGACCAGCCGCGACAGCCGTGCGCCTCGCGAATAAGCACGACCGAAGCTCGACCGCTCGCTGCGGACCACGCACGGCACGAACTTGCCCAGGTAGCCGACGTCGGCGGCTGTCAGACGCGCCGTCAGGGTCTTGCCAGCGGCGCAGGCGTGCGCGCGAGTCGTTAGATCATTCTTCGTCGCGGCGTCACTGAGTTGGGCTGACAAAGCGAGCGCTGCGGCAAGAGCGATCAGAGCGACCAGGAGCTCGCTGATCACCTTCCGCGCCGGACTGTGACTACGGCTTAACATCGAGGCGCTGCCTTGATACCACCGAACCGGCCCTGCCAATCCAAACCCCGCAGAGCTGAAGGACACGAGGCAAAGTCAGCAGCGCCCGGTCCTGCCGGATGGGAGAAGCTCACCGCCGGCGCTCGGCCGCCGGCAGACGCTACGGTCGCCTCATGATCGACGAGAGCACCGAGCTCGGCGCCCGCGTCGCTCGGCACTTGCGTGAGGAGAGGGTGGTGTGGCTGACCACCGTGACGCCGTCCGGCGCGCCGCTCCCGCGGCCGGTGGGGTTCCTGTGGGACGGCGGCGAGACCGTGTCTATGTACAGCCAGCCCGGCGCGCGGATCCGCAACATCGGGCGCAACCCGAGGGTCACGTTGAACTTTCGCGGTGAAGCGGAGGGCGGCGACATTGTCGTGTTGTCGGGTACGGCCGAGGTGGACGAATCGGGCCCGCGCGCCGACGAGAACGCGGCCTGGGTGGCCAAGTACGCCACCGACTGGGAGCGGGCGGGGATGACGGCCGAGTCGTTCGCGCAGCGTTTCAGCGTCCCGGTGCGGATCCGCATCGGCGCCGTGCACGGGTTCTGAGCCGGCGATATTTGACATCCAGCCGTGGAGGTGGGTCAATACACCGGATTGCGGCGAGCGGGCGGGGCTCGTCGACACACGAAGAGCGGGAGTCTGATGATCACGGCACGGCGGCAGCGGGGCGGGCGGGGCGAAACACGGATCGTCCGGCGGGTGATCACGACCGGGATTGCGGCGGCGATCGCGGCTCTCGCGGTGTTCGCCGCTCTGAGCCTGACGGCTTCGCGAGCCAACGCGGGAACCGGCACGCAGCTGGTGCCGGGTTACCTCAACGGCCTGCCGCTCGCCACGCGGCTGGGTCCGGCGTCGGCGGGCCGGAAGATGACGATCGGGGTGGAGCTCCAGCGCCCGAACCCGGCCGGTGAGCAGGCGCTTTACCAGCAGATGTATCAGCCGGGCAGCGCTCAGTACCACCACTTCCTCACGCCCGCACAGTTCAACAGCCGGTTCGGGGTCAGCTCGGCGCAGACCTCAGCGGTGCGGAGTTGGCTGACCGGCGGCGGGCTCGCGATCGACACCTCCTCGCCTGACTACTTCACCGCGACGGGCACGGTCGCCCAGCTGAATCAGCTTATGAGCGTCAACATCGGCACCTACAGCTACAAGGGGCAGCAGTTCCTCGCCAACGCGGCTCCGGCCTCGGTGCCGACGTCGCTGCCCGTCGCCGGGAT
>JBAPXO010000621.1:0-5882 GCA_049284255.1 Solirubrobacteraceae bacterium
GGACTGCAGCAGCCTGAAGATCCCGGTGGCTCCGCCGAACGCGCCGCCACCGCCGCCACCGCCCACGGCGCCCGGCGCACCGGTCTGCCCGGTTACCCGCCCGAGCCCGTTGTAGTTGAAGATCAGCGACCAGATGCTGTTGTCAGATGTGCCCGAGATCCACGGCCGGTCGGCGGCCGGGGTGAGGGTGACGAGCAGCGGCCAGGCCAGGCCAACCACGGCCATGACCACCCCGCCGATCGAGAGCTGGCGCAGTGCGGCCAGTCTTCCCCGCGGCGCTACCCACAGGTAGGCGAGCGCGATCCCCGGTACCACGAACAGGGCAACCGCCATCTTGGTCTCAAAGCCCAGGCCCACGCACACCCCACACCAGACCAGCCACCGCGTGCGGCCGTCCTCAAGCGCGCGCACGGCGAACCACAGGGCAGCGACGCAGCACAGGATGAGCAGCTGATCGGGATTGTTGTGGCGGGAGATCGCCACCGTCATCGGGGTCAGGGCCAGGACGATGCCGGCCACGAACCCGGCCGGACGACCGAAGCGGCGTCGGACCAGGTCGTACACCAGCCCGGCCGCCGCCACACCCATCAGCGCCTGGGGCACGAGGATGCTCAGGGGGTGAAACCCGAAGACGCGAACCGACAGGGCCTGCACCCAGAGGCTGAGCGGAGGCTTGTCGACGGTCATGAGGCCGCTGCGATCGAGCGAAGCGAACAGGAAGTCGTGCCAGCTGCCGGCCATCGAGCGGACCGCGGCCGAGTAGAACGTGTTCGCCCAGCCGTTGATGGTCAGGTTCCAGAAGTTGAGGATCGCCGCGACCCCGAGCACTCCCAGCAGCTCGGGGCGGGTGCGCAGCCGCGCAACGGCGAGGGGCACCCCGCGCAGGAACCGTGGCGCGCGCAGGGGCTGGCGATATGAGACGGAGTCCGAGCTCATCGGGCCAGGATGCGCGGCGTTGGTGAAAGAAGCCTAAGAGACCTGTTCATGGCTGATCTGGGGCATGATGGGACTCGGTGTAGACGCCGGCGGCGGCGAGCGCCCCGGTCGCGAGCAGGGCCAGTCCCGACAGGAAGCGCATGAACATCGACATGGCGTGTCTCCTTGAGCAGAGCGTCAGCGTGGACGCTCAGCTTCCGACACCGAGCGAAGCCACCCCGAAGACGCGCCTAAGACGTAGGTAGGAGGCGCTACGCCGGGACGACGTCGGGGATGACGTCGGGAACGACAACGGGAAGGGCGTCGCCACGGGTTCTGCTCGAGGAAGCCGGGAGCAGGACCTTCAGCAAGGTATTGAGATCGACGTCGCCCTCGGTAGGGAGGACGATCGGGAGCTCGGTTCGCACCGTGTAGGTGTTGCGGCGCCCGTCGCGGGTCCGATCTACGTAGCCCGCCTCGATCAACTCGGAGACGATCCGCTGGGCCGCGCGCTCGGTGATCGCGACGCTCACGGCGATCTCACGCATGCGTATGCGGGGATCCTCTGCGATGCAAAGCAGTACCGATCCGTGGTTGCTGAGGAAGGCGAAATCCGACACGTCTTCGGATCGTAGCGGTATCTGCGGTCAATTGCGACTGATTTGTCTTGTCTTTTGATTCACGACTTCCGTGTCGTGTATCGTCGCGCGGTTCAGCCGCCGGCGATCATCCGCCGGCCCGCCAGCGCCCCACCGACGCGCAGAGGGGCCAGCATGCCCAGACGAGAAGCCGTGCGGACACCGCTGGCCATGCGAGACAGCGAGGAGCCGCCCCGCTCGCCGAAGGCATTGTCGGCGATCAGCTCCTGGTACCAGTCGATCGTCGCCTGCAGCGTGTCGTCCAGGGGCCGCGCGCCGTAACCGAGCTCGCGCTGCGCCTTGACCGAGGTGAAGCGCCAGTCGCGCCCCATCAGGTCTGAGGCCTCGGCGGGCATCGGGCCTTTGATTCCCGCGGCCTCGCGCACGCGTCCCACTCGAGCGATCGCCGACGGCAAGACCATCACCGGGAAGTGCACGCCGGAGAGCTTGGCCACGCGGTCGATGAGCCGCGGCCAGGTCAGGTTTTCGCCGCCCAGGATGTAGCGCTCTCCCGGCTTGCCTTTCTCGGCGGCGAGGAGGTGACCGCGGGCCACGTCCTCCACGTCGGCGAAGTTCATGGGGGCGCCGATGACCGCCGGGAGGCGTCCCAGGAGATAGTTGCCGATGGTGCGCGTCGAGGTCTCTCCCGGCTGGTCGCGATTGACGGGCACGCCGAGCACGTAGGCGGGATTGACGACCACGACCTCGATGCCGTGGCGCTCGCCGGCCTCCAGCGCGGCGCGCTCGCCCTGGTGCTTGGAATCCGGGTAGACGAGGCCGAGCCATTCGTCGGGATAGGCGGTCTCCTCATCCGCGGGGCCGTCGCCGTTGGCGACGCCGATGGCCGAGATCGTCGAGGTGACCACGACGCGGCGCAGGCCCTCGGCGGCCGCCGCCTCCACGGCGACGACGGGGGCGTGGGCGTTCAGCCGCCAGACGAGTTCCTGCGGGTTTGATCCGACGAACCCGGCGATGTGAAACAGCACCTCCGACCCCCGGATGGCTCGTCGCATCGCGGTGTAATCCAGCATGTCGGCCTTCGACTGGCGGTAGGCCACGCCCGAGAGGGCGCGCAGCCGGTCGGGGTTGCGATAGACGACCCGCACCTCATCGCCTCGCTCGGCGAGTTCACGGGTGACGTGCGCGCCGACGAAGCCGGTGGCGCCGGTGACGCAGACCTTCACGGCCGCGCACGCCTACAAAAGCTCTCCCACACACCCCGGGCCCTACCCATCGCCACGCCCTCCTATGCGCCTGAAGGTGGATCTACGGCTTCACCCGGCGCCGCGGCTCGGCTCAATGGGCAATGCGCCACCGAATCGGCCCCAGGCCCGGGAAGCGCAGCGCCTCCGCGGTGGCCCCGGTGAGATCCCATTCCCGCCCGGCGATGTAGGGCCCGCGGTCGATCACGGGGACCTTGATCGCCCGCCCCCCGTAGACGAAGATGACCTTGGTCCCGCAGGGCAGCGTCTTGTTGGCGACCCCGAGCTCGGGAACGTGGAGGACGCCGCCGCAGGCCACGGGCTTGCCGTAGTCGGTGTAGACCGAGGCGATGCTCGTGAAGAACTCGCCGGGCGGGAGCTCGGAGAGCTTCAGCAGCTCGCCTGAGAAGTTGAGTTCGTTCAGGTGGTAGTAGGCGACCGCGGACTGGAACTGGGCGACCGCGGCGCGGACCTGGGCGTCGGAGGGAGCGTCTTTAGCGGGAGCGCGCGTGACCGTCGCCGGCTGGCTGAGGCTGGGGTTGGCCGACAGCACCGAAAGGCCAGAGGCGCCGGCGTGCCCGCGGGCCCGGCCCTTGGCCTGCTGGCCGGCCACCGGCTCGACCGCCTGGGGGTGCACCCGCGGCACCGTCGCCTGGGAGGTCGCGACCGTAGTCGTCGATCGCGAGTCCGAGACCGTCGATGAGCGCTGCAGGGACGAGCTGGACCCGCACCCCGCCACGGCGAGGGCCACGATGACTGTCGCTACTCGAGCCCCGATCAGCGCGACTGTAACCGAGCGGGCTGCCCTTCGCCGCGATAGATCAGAACTGGGTGAGCGAGGGGCACGTTGCCGTCGCGGATTAGAGTAGGAATCACCCCTTCTGAACCTCAGGAGATAACGCTATGTCCGATTCCAAGAACAGCTTCGATTCCCGGTCAACGCTGAAGGTCGGTGACCGCTCCTACGACATCTTTCGGCTCGACGCGCTGCAGTCCAAGTACGACGTCGCCCGGCTTCCGTTCTCGCTGAAGATCCTGCTTGAGAACCTGCTGCGCAACGAGGACGGCGAGACAATCCGCTCCGAGGACGTCGAGGCGCTCGCCCGCTGGGATGCCAAGGCCGAGCCCTCCGAGGAGATCTCGTTCACGCCGGCCCGCGTGGTCATGCAGGACTTCACCGGCGTCCCCGCGGTCGTCGACCTGGCCGCGATGCGCGACGCCATGGGCGAGCTGGGCGGCGACCCCGGCAAGATCAACCCGCTCGTGCCCGCCGAGCTCGTCATCGACCACTCCGTTCAGGTCGACGCCTTCGGCACGCCCAAGTCCTTCCAGTTCAACGCCGAGCGAGAGTTCGAGCGCAACGAGGAGCGCTACGCGTTCCTGCGCTGGGGCCAGGGCGCCTTTGAAAACTTCAGCGTCGTGCCGCCCGACACCGGGATCGTGCACCAGGTCAACCTCGAGTACCTGGCTCGGGTGGTGTTCGTCGACGACGAGCGCGGGCTCGCCTACCCGGACACCCTCGTGGGCACCGACTCGCACACAACGATGATCAACGGCCTCGGCGTGCTCGGATGGGGCGTCGGCGGGATCGAGGCCGAGGCCGCGATGCTCGGCCAGCCGATGTCGATGCTGATTCCCCAGGTCCTGGGGTTCCGGCTCACCGGCGAGCTTCCCGAGGGAGCGACCGCCACCGACCTCGTGCTCACGGTCACCGAAATGTTGCGCGACCGGGGCGTCGTGGGGAAATTCGTCGAGTTTCACGGCGCCGGCCTGGCCGGACTGCCGCTCGCCGACCGGGCGACGATCGGCAACATGTCGCCGGAGTTCGGATCCACGTGCGCGATCTTCCCGATCGACGCCGAAACGCTTCGCTACCTCGAGTTCTCCGGGCGCCCCAAGGAGCTGATCGAGCTCGTCGAGGCCTACGCCAAGGAGCAGGGCCTGTGGCACGACGAGAACTCCGAGGAGGTCACGTATTCCGACGAGATCGAGCTCGATCTCGCCGACGTGGTCCCGAGCATCGCCGGCCCCAAGCGCCCCCAGGACCGCGTCTCGCTGACCGAGTCAAAAGCTGCCTTCCGGATGGCGCTGGAAGACATGCTCCCCGACGAGGACGACGAGGATGAGGCAGATGAGGACAGCTTCCCGGCCAGTGACTCGCCGTCGAGCAACGGCACGCGGTCCCAGGGCGAGGAACCTCACGGAGGGACCGGCGGAACCCAGGTCGCCGAGCGCAAGGTGGCCAACACCCCGGTGACGCTGGAAGACGGCACCGAGACCGAGCTCGATCATGGCCACGTCGTGATCGCGGCGATCACGAGCTGCACCAACACCTCGAACCCGTCGGTGATGCTGGGCGCCGGAATCCTGGCGCGCAACGCCGTTCAGAAGGGACTGAAGGTCAAGCCGTGGGTCAAGACCTCGCTGGCTCCGGGCTCCAAGGTCGTCACCGAATACCTGGAGCGCGCCGGCCTGGACGAGTACCTGGACGAGCTCGGCTTCAACCTCGTGGGCTATGGCTGCACGACGTGCATCGGCAACAGCGGCCCGCTGCCCGAGGAGATCTCTGACGTCGTCGGGGCCGAGGACCTCGCGGTCGTCTCCGTGCTCTCGGGCAACCGCAACTTCGAGGGCCGGATCAACCCCGACGTGAAGATGAACTACCTGGCATCGCCGCCGCTGTGTGTCGCCTACGCGCTGGCGGGGACGATGGACACCGACCTCTACGACGATCCGCTGGGCGAGGACAAGGACGGCGAGCCCGTCTACCTGAAGGACATCTGGCCCGACTCCAAGGAGGTCGCCGAGACCGTCGAGGAGGCGGTCCAGTCCGACATGTTTCGCAAGAGCTACGGCGAGGTCTTCGACGGCGACGAGCGCTGGAAGACGCTCGAGGTTCCCACCGGGGACAGCTTCGAGTGGGCCGAGGACTCGACATACGTGCGCCAGCCGCCGTTCTTCCACGACCTGCCCACCGAGCCCGAACCGCTGACCGACATCGAGGAAGCGCGGGTACTGGCGGTCCTCGGCGACAGCGTGACCACCGACCACATCTCCCCCGCGGGCTCGATCAAGCGCGACGGACCGGCCGGCAAGTATCTGCAGGAGCACGGCGTCGAGCCCAAGG
>JBAPXO010000622.1:0-3032 GCA_049284255.1 Solirubrobacteraceae bacterium
GTTCTCGGCCACCAACCGCGTCATTCTCCAGCCCCACTCCTTTCTCAGTCTGCACGAGCTGCTGCAGGCCGGCGTCTTTATCCTGCTCACGACGATCATTTCGGCATTGCTTTTCTGGGAGCTGTCCGGCCACTTCTCGGGGCTGAAGAAGGCAGCCGCGGTCTGGTTGCTCGCGGTCTTCGTGGCGGGCGTCTATCTATACGGCGCCGGGGAGGGCCTACACGAGCTTGCCTCGTATTACCTCAGCGCTCGATGCGACCCGGACCACCCGACCGGATCGCTATGCGGCAGCCTGTTCATCAACGACTTCTACACCGGCAACGTGCTGTTCTTCGTCGGCGGCTTCGCGTTCACGGCAGCGCTGCTGATCGTCGAGCGCCTGAATCCCAACCCGACCTTCACCAGGGGACAACTGGTCCCGCTCGGCATCAATGCCGTGATATACGCGGCGACGGTCGTCGCCTACGCGGGCTTCGATACCGTCCTGGTCGGACTGGTGTACGCGCTCGCGACGCTCGCGTTCACGCTCGGCGTCTTCCTGCCAGTCCGGAAGAGATTCCGGCAGTACCCCTTCGCCAGCTACACCGTGGCCGCCTACACGCTGGGAGCGATCGCGTCGCTGGCGGTCCGGCTTTTGCGATAGTGCGCGACGCGAATCCCGACCCCCCGGGTGCTGCTCCGGGGCGGCGCGGGGACGCGGCCCGCTCGGGGGCCAGCGTATGACGTCGCGAGCACGCCGCGTTGGAGGAGCACCGACAAGAAACGGATGGCATGAGTACCGGAAGCACCGCAAGCGGCAGCACCTATGTCCACGGCTACACAGCGCCCGAGCGGCGGCGCCTGATCGCCCAGGCTGAATTCTGGCGGGACAGCCTCATACTCGACGGCACGGATATCCTGCCGGGCGCGCGGCTGCTCGACGTGGGCTGCGGAGCAGGCTCGGTGCTGCGGATCCTGGGAGAGGAATTTCCGGGCGTGATCCTGTCCGGGATCGGCATTGAGGCCGCCCAGATTGACTTCGCCGACGAGTACCTGAGCGGCTGCGGGGTGGCCGCCGACCTGCGGGTGGCCGATGCCCGGGACCTCCCCTCCCGTACGAGAGCTCGTCCTTCGACCACGTGTGGATGATGTGGACGCTGGAGCACATGAGCGAAGAGGACGCGCTGGCGGCCCTACGCGAAGCGCGGCGAGTCCTCGTGCCAGGTGGCGCGATCACCTGCATTGAGGTCGACTACGCGACAATCAAGGCAGGCCCCCCGACGCCCGCGCTGAAGTCGACGCTCACCGCCGTGGGGGAGGCGATGCGCGCCTACGGGCAAAGCGACCCCGGCACCCAACTGTGGGGCTGGCTCGATGAGGCGGGCTTTTCGAACATCGATCCCGGCGAGCGCCTGTTCTCATTCCGCCATTCCGAAGTCGATCCGTTGGCGCGCTACCTGGCCGATGTGGTCGAAGCCACCGTCAGCGACATCGCTTCCGCGGCCACAACCGCCGACGAGGAGACGCTCCGGCGAGGCGTGAGGGATCTACGCGCTGGCACCGCGCACTCGATGCGCTGCTTGATCCACAAGGCGCGGGCGACCTCGGGCGGTGCCTTCGTTTTTTGACCGGGCATGCGTGCCTTGGCCGAGGTGATCGCCCACCGGGCCGGCCCCGGGGAGGCGGGCCGGCCCGGGGGCGGCTTACCTTCCCTAGTCGGCGTTCCCGCCTGTCCGCGCCGGGAGGACCGTCAGCGACACCGGGATCGCCGCAGGCGAGTAAGGCGTGTCCGTTTCGAACCCAAGCGAGGCGATCAGCGTCGATGGCCGCGACAGGTCCGCTGCCTTTGCGTTGAGGCGGACGGTGATAGTCACCGACTGGTGCGGCCGGAGGGTAACCGTTGTCGTGTTGGTACTTAGCCACGGGAGCTTGACCGGGCTCGCGGAGTCGTAACCGGAGAGCACCGACGCCGCCGTGACCGGGCCGTCGTCTTGGGTGCCGCTGATCTCGTAGAAGCCCTGGGCTGCCTGGCCGAAGTATTCCGGTGCGGGCAAGCTAGGTAGCGGCACCCACCAGTTGCGCTCCGGGTTATACGCGAGCACCCCGTTGGTGAGATCGGTGGCGTCAACGCCGGTCGTGCCGCCGGAGAGGATCAGTTCGCCGTTGGCGACGCCGAACGCTGAGGCGTTCTGGAAACCCGGCACGCTCGCGAACCGGCTCCACGAGTTACTCGCGGGGTTATAGACGAACGACTCGTCAGACTCCTGCTGCCCGGCACCTCCAGTGCAGTAGATCTTGCCGTCGATCGCCCCGCACTGCGCGTAGTTGAGCGCCAGCGGATACGGTGCTGCCTGAGTCCAGGCATTGGTCGCCGGGTCATACACCGACACGTCTGGGGTGAGCTGGAACGTCGACAGCGAGAGCCCGCCGATGTCGTACAGCTTGCCGTCCAGCGCCACGCCGGTACCGGCCAGGTTGTACGGGTTGGGCGCTCCGTCCGTACTCCACGTGTTGGTCGTAGTGTCGTAGACCTGCGTCGCGGTAACGATCGCCGGACCGGCGGACGGTGACTCACTGATGCCGCCGGCGACGTATATCTTGTCTCCGATAAGGCCATATGCGGTCTCCCCGGCAGCGTGCGGGGCCGTCGCTGCTGCCTCCACGTGCGAGTGGCACTGTTGTAGGCGTACAGGTTGCCGGTGGTTTCGTCGCCCGAAAGGGCCCCTAGCCCGGGGTACACGGCACCGTTGACGTCGATCGCCACCCCTTGGTCGAACCCGGTCGGCGAATCCGGGATCGACGACCACGCCGGTCCCACGGTGGTTCCGTCCGTCGCCGTCGAGGCGACGCTCTTGCCGACGGGGCCAGCCGTGCTGACGGCGCTGACAGCGGGCTTCGCCGTGGTCACCACGCTCTTGCCCTTGGTCGCGACAAGTTGGGCAAGCTGCTGAACGAGCGACGCCTGGTGGTTAACCGTGATGCTCGACGGCGGCGCGCTAGGTTCGGCTTGCCGGTAATCGAGACAACGGCGCCTTCGACGGGCTTGCCGGTGT
>JBAPXO010000623.1:0-11097 GCA_049284255.1 Solirubrobacteraceae bacterium
GCTCCTCGGCAGCCTTCGCGTCGACGTGGCGCTCGGACGGGCGGCCAGGCGCCGGGCCGCCGCCATCGGGGTCGATGGGGCCGCCCTCGAGCTTCGTCCGGTGACGCCCACCGATCGACAGTTCGCATTTGCCCTGGACGACGACTCGGGTCAGCCGATCGGCACGCTGGTGCTGCCGGCGACCCTGTCGGCCGCCGAGCGCCAGCGGGTCTCGGAGAGGATCGTCCCGGCGCTGGAATCGATCCTGTCGGCGGCGCTGCGCCGGGCGCAACTCCAGGCCGAGGTCGTCGAGACGGCGGCACTACGGCGAAGCGACGAGCTCAAGACCGCTGTGCTGCGATCGGTCTCACATGATCTGCGTACTCCGGTGACGGCGATTCTCACCGCGGTCTCAGCGCTCGACCCCGAGCATCCGACGCCGGAGGATGTCCACGAGGTGCGCGATGTCGTGACCCATGCCGCCACCCGCCTGGCACGGTTGATCGAGAAGCTTCTCGATCTCACGATGCTCCAATCGGGAACGCTGGAGCCGCGCCAGGAGTGGTACTCGATCGAGGAGGTCCTGTCGGAGGCGACGGAGGGGCTGCACGCGGCGGCGGGCGCGGTCCAGCTCTCGGTCGATCCCGACATACCGCTCATGCAGGGCGATGCCGGACAGCTCGAGCGCGCCTTCGGCAACCTCTTGGAGAACGCCGTGCGCTACGCCGATGCCAAGCCCGTCGCCGTCGTCGCTCGCAGCCTCGGCCAGCGCGTCCGGGTTCGGATCGTCGACCAGGGCCCGGGCATCAGTCCCCAGGAGCAGGAGCGGATCTTCTTGCCCTTCTATCGCGCGCCGGACGGTGGCTCGGCGCATGAAGGCTCCGGTCTCGGGCTGGCGATCGCCAAGGGGTTCATCAACGCCGGCGGGGGCACGATCCGCGTCGAATCGCTGCCCGGTCAGGGGACGAGCTTCGTCGTCGACCTGCCCGTCGAGAGCGGGACGGCCGCCGTCGATGCTCCCGGCGAGCACGTAACAACCACAACGTGAGCGGCGAGCGCATTCTCGTCTGCGACGACGATCGCCAGATCCTGCGGGCGCTGCGCCTGATCCTGCGCGACGCCGGATACGACGTTCTCAGCAGCGATACCGGGGAGGGCGCGCTCGATCTGGCCGCCGTCCGCGGCCCCCATGCCGCGATCGTGGACCTGATGCTTCCCGACATCCCGGGAATCGAGGTCTGCCGGCGTCTGCGGGAGTGGAGCGACATCCCGATTCTCGTGCTCTCGGCGATCGGGGAGGAAGCGGTCAAGATAGAGGCGCTCCAGAACGGGGCCGACGACTACGTGACCAAGCCGTTCGGCCCCGGCGAACTGCTCGCCCGGATCGCCGCGCTGCTCCGCCGCGCCGGCACCCCCGCCGCCGAGCCCCGCGTGGAGGCCGACGGGTTGGTCGTCGATCTCGCCGCCCACCAGGTCACCCTCGACGGCGAGGAGATACACCTGACACCGATCGAGTTCTCACTGTTACGCGTGCTCGCCACAAACCGCGGTCTGCTGATGACACATCGGGCGCTTCTCACCGAGGTCTGGGGTCCCGAGTACGACGACGCGATGCCGCTGCTGCGCACCCATATCGCGAACCTGCGCGCCAAGCTCGCCGCCGGCGGGCAGGGCAAGAACTTCATCCGTACCGACGCCGGCATCGGCTACCGATTCGTCAGCTGACAGCGCCTCCGCGTCGGGCGCGCGGATCTTGATGAAATCCTGATACCGGCACCCGGTTTCTTCATGCGAGCTTGACGAGCGCGGACGTAACGTCGATCCCCGTTATGGACGTCGTTTCAATCGCACTCGCACTCCTGATGTTCGCCGTGCTCATCGGCCTGATCTACGGGATCGACCGGATATGAGCGCCGGCGATCTCTTCGGACTGATCGTCTCGGTGCTCGTCTGCGGCTACCTGCTCTACGCGCTGCTGCGCGGGGAGAAGTTCTAGCGCCATGACGTTCCTCGGCTGGCTGACGATCTTCCTGTTCGTCACCATCCTGACGGCGCTGGCGATGCCGTTCGGTCACTACCTGGCCGCCGTCTATACGGGCGAGCGCACGTTCATGGACCGGATCCTCGGTCGGCCCGAGCGCGCCCTGTACCGGATCCTGCGCGTCGATCCACAGCGCGGACAGGACTGGAAGGCCTACGCCAAGAGCCTGATCATCTTCTCGCTGGTCGGGTGGCTGTTGCTGTACCTGATCCTGCGCACCCAGACCCTTTGGGATTTCACCGGGCTGAACCCCCTTCACTACCACTCGGCGCCGTGGAACGTGACCTTCAACACCACCTCGTCGTTCTTGACGAACACGAACTGGCAGTACTACGGCGGCGAGACGACGATGAGCTACTTCAGCCAGATGGCGGGGCTGACGGTTCAGAACTTCCTCTCGGCGGCCGTGGGCATCGCCGTGGCGGTGGCAGTCATCCGAGGCATCGTCGGTCGCAGCGGGAAGAGCCTCGGCAATTTCTGGCAGGACCTAATCCGCACGATCCTCTACGTCCTGCTGCCGATGTCGATCCTGATCGCCTTGGTGCTGGTGCAGCAGGGAGCGATTCAGAACTTCACCACGTACCTGACCGCCCACGGCCCCACCGGCCTGACCCAGGTGATCGGGATGGGCCCGGTGGCCTCCCAGGAGGCGATCAAGGAACTGGGCACCAACGGTGGCGGGTTCTTCAACGTCAACTCAGCGCATCCGTTCGAGAACCCAACCGCCTTCTCGAACTTCGTCGAGATGCTGGCGGTGCTGATCATCCCGGCGGCCTTGGTGTTCATGTTCGGCCGCATGTCGGGCAACCGCCGGCAGGGCTACGCCATCTACTCGACGATGATGATCATGTTCCTGGGCGCGGTCATCGTCGCCTACGTCGCCGAGGCCCACGGCTCTCCCGCCCAGCACGCCGCCGGCCTGCACACCGCCGCCATCCATGGCTCCGCGGGCGGCAACCTGGAGGGCAAGGAGCAGCGGTTCGGGATCGCGGGCTCGGCCCTCTTTGACACGGTCACCACGGTCACCTCGTGCGGCGCGGTCAACAGCGCGATCGAGTCGTTCACCGGCATCGGCGGCGCGGTGCCGTTCGCCAACCTGTCGGCCAGCGAGGTCATCTTCGGCGGCGTCGGCACCGGTCTGTATTCGATTCTGCTCTACGTCCTACTCGCCGTCTTCATCGGCGGTCTGATGGTGGGACGTACGCCCGAGTACCTGGGCAAGAAGATCGAGGCCAGGGAGGTCAAGCTGGTCTCCCTCGGGATCCTGATCACGCCGCTGGCGGCGCTCTTCTGCACGGCGATGGCCGTCGCCTCCCACGCCGGCCGAGCGTCGATCTCGGCCGTCGCGGCCGGCCCCCAGAGATTCTCTGAGAGCTTCTACGCCTACCTGAGCCAGGCCAACAACAACGGTTCCGCGCTCGCGGGATACACCGGCTTCGTTCAGCCCAACGCCGGCAACCTGGGCTCTCACGGCGTCACCTTTGCCGACCTCTTGGGCGGCTTCGACATGATCTTCGCCCGCTACGCCCCGATCCTGTTCGCTCTCGCCGTCGCGGGCTCGCTGGCCGGCAAGCGCGTCAGCCCGCCGGGGCTCGGAACCATGCGCACCGACAACCCGACGTTCGTGGTCCTGCTCATCGGCGTGATCGTGCTCGTCGGCGCCCTGACCTTCTTCCCCGCCCTCCTCCTCGGTCCCGTCGTCCAGGGCCTGACCGGACACCTGTACTGACATGCGCCGCGACATCGTCAACTCCGCCATCGGGATCCTCGTCCTGACTCTGCTCTGCGGGATCCTCTATCCGCTCGTGATCACGGGCGTCAGCCAGGTCGCGTTTCCCGGCAACGCCAACGGCCAGCAGATCCATGTCGGCGGCAAGCTCGTTGGCTCAAGGATCATCGGACAGCAGTTCGCAGACCCGGTGATCGATCCCAAGACCGGCAAGCCCAAGCTCGACTCCGACGGCAACCCGGTGACGACGCCGAACCCGCGGTACTTCCAGAGCCGGCCGTCGGCCACGGTTCCCCCCTACAACGCCGCCGCGAGCACGTTCTCCAACCTCGGCCCCAACGCCAAGTCCACCGAGGAGGCGATCGTCGCCAACATCAAGGCCTACCTCGCGCTGGAGAAGCCGTATGACCCGGAGTTGACCGTGGCCAAGATCCCGGTCGATGCCGTGAACACGTCGGCTTCGGGTCTCGATCCCCACATCTCGATCGCCAACGCCGACATCCAGGCCCACCGCGTGGCCGCCGTGCGCAAGCTCTCGCTGGCCGAGGTCGATCACCTCATCTCCACACACACCGCGGGGAGGGGTCTCGGCTTCTCAGGAGAGCCGGGGGTCAACGTGCTTGAGCTCAATCTCGCTCTCAACCGTCTCACCGGAGGTCACTGATGTCCGTGGAGAATCCTGCAGCCCACGAGCGCCGGGCGATCTCGCTCTTCCGGCCAGACATCGTCCGCCATGCCCTGCGCGACAGCTTCATCAAGCTCGACCCCCGCGTGCAGATCCGCAACCCGGTCATGTTCGTGGTCGAACTCGGCGCGGCCATCACCACCGTCACCTGGTTCATCCAGGTGTTCGGGGGCGCCCCGCTCGGGGGCGGCAACGAGCCCGCCTGGTACACGTTCACGATCTCGGTGTGGCTGTGGCTGACGGTGGTCTTCGCCAACATGGCCGAGGCGTTTGCCGAAGGCCGGGGCCGCGCCCAGGCCGACACCCTGCGCTCGATGCGGCAGGAGACCGTGGCGACGCTCTCCGACGGTTCCACCAAGCGGGCCTCTGACCTGAGAGCCGGCGATCAGGTGGTCGTGGAGGCGGGGGAACTGATCCCCGGCGACGGGACGGTCATCGAGGGGATCGCGTCGGTCGACGAATCCGCGATCACCGGTGAATCGGCGCCGGTCATCCGGGAGTCCGGCGGCGATCGCTCCGCGGTCACCGGGGGTACGCGAGTCACGTCCGATCGTTTGGTGATCGAGATCACCCAGGAGCCCGGCAACTCGTTTCTGGACCGGATGATCGCCCTCGTCGAGGGCGCCGCTCGGCGCAAGACCCCCAACGAGATCGCCCTCAACATCCTGCTCGCCGGGCTGACCCTGATCTTCATGATCGTCGTCGCCACGCTGCGCCCGTTCGGCCTCTTTGCCGGCACCTCGATCTCCGAGACAACGCTGATCTCGCTGCTGGTGGCGCTGATTCCGACGACCATCGGTGCCCTGCTGTCGGCGATCGGGATCGCGGGCATGGATCGCATGGTCCGCCGCAACGTGCTGGCGTTGTCAGGGCGGGCCGTCGAGGCCTCGGGCGACGTCGACGTGCTCCTGCTCGACAAGACGGGAACGATCACGATTGGCAACCGGCTGGCATCGGAGTTCATTCCGATGCCGGGAGTCTCCGAGGCCGAGCTCGCCGAGGTCGCCCAGCTCTCCTCGCTGGCCGACGAGACGCCCGAGGGGCGCTCGATCGTCGTCCTGGCCAAGCAGTACGGCATCCGCGAGCACGACATGGCCGAGCTCCATGCCCGCTTCGTGCCCTTCACCGCCCAGACGCGCATGAGCGGCGTGGACCTCGACGGTCAGCAGTTGCGCAAGGGCGCGGGCGACTCGGTCGTCGAATGGGTGCGGGACGAGGGGGGACGTCCGCCGGCGGAGCTGCAGCCGGTGCTCGAACGGATCGGGCGCGAGGGCGGCACGCCCTTGGCGGTTTCCCGCGACTCCCAGGTCCTGGGTGTGATCTATCTCAAAGACACGATCAAGGAGGGCATGCGCGATCGCTTTGACCAGCTGCGCGCGATGGGCATCCGCACGATCATGATCACCGGCGACAACCGCCTCACGGCGGCCAAGATCGCCGAGGAGTCCGGCGTCGACGACTTCCTGGCCGAGGCCACGCCGGAAGCCAAGCTCGAGCTGATCAAGGACGAGCAGGCCGGAGGACGGATGGTGGCGATGACCGGAGACGGCACCAACGATGCCCCCGCGCTCGCCCAGGCCGATGTCGGCGTGGCCATGAACAGCGGCACCCAGGCCGCGCGGGAGGCCGGCAACATCGTCGATCTGGACTCCAACCCGACGAAGCTCATCGAGATCGTCGAGGTCGGCAAGCAGCTGCTGATCACCCGGGGAGCACTGACGACGTTCTCGATCGCCAACGACGTCGCCAAGTATTTCGCGATCCTGCCCGCCATCTTCGCCACCACCTGGGCGGCCAGCGCTGGACAGAAGGGCCCGCTCAACGTGCTCAACATCATGCACCTGGGCGACCCCCGCTCAGCCGTGATCTCAGCGATCATCTTCAACGCGCTGGTCATCCCGCTGCTGATTCCGGTTTCGCTGAGGGGCGTCAGCTACCGGCCGATCGGCGCCAGCGCCCTGCTGCGACGCAACCTGTGGATCTACGGCCTGGGCGGGATCATCGCGCCCTTCATCGGCATCAAGCTGATCGATCTGGTCGTCCACAACATTCTCGGCGCCTAGGACCACCCCCGCGGCGAGCGCGATCATGCCCCTTGTGACCGACTGCAGTCCGGGATCTCCGCGTCGCGACGAGCGCTTGACCGGTGACACTCGGCGCGGTCGCTACAAGATCTTCTTGGGGATGGCGGCCGGGGTCGGCAAGACCTACCGGATGCTCCAGGAGGGCCAGGCCGAGGCCGAGGCCGGCCGTGATGTGGTGATCGGATATCTCGAGCCCCACGGCCGTCTCGAGACGGTCGCCCAGGCACGCAACCTCGAGCTGATTCCGCGGCGGCGTGTCTCCTACCGCGACACGGAGATCGAGGAGATGGACCTCCCGGCAATCCTGCTGCGCCAGCCCGAGCTCTGCCTGATCGACGAGCTGGCCCACACCAACGTGCCCGGGCTTGAGCACGCGAAGCGCTCAGACGACATCGCCGACGTCCTGGCCGCGGGAATCGACGTGTTCTCGACCGTCAACGTCCAGCACCTGGAGAGCCTCAACGACCAGGTGGCCGAGCTGACCGGAACCCGCGTACGAGAGACCGTCCCCGACGCCGTCCTGAGCTCCGCCGACGACGTCGTCCTGATCGACATCACTCCCGAGTCGCTGGTCGACCGGCTGCGCGCCGGGAAGGTGTATCCCGAGGAGCGCATCGAGACGGCGCTCAACAACTTCTTCAAGATCGAGAACCTGGCCTCGCTGCGCGAGGTGGCGCTGCGTCAGGTCGCCGAAGAGGTCGAGCTCAAGCGCATCCCCGCAGATCGCGGCAACCGAAACCGCGACGAGCGTCTGGTGGAGGCCGCCGTTCCGCAAGCCATCGGCGAGCGGCTGCTTGCCATCGTCACCCCGCGCCCACAGTCCCAGCGGATCGTCCGTCGCGCGTGGCGCTCGGCCCAGCGACTGGGCGCCGAGCTCGACATCCTGTGGGTGGCCGAGCACGATCCCACCGAGGCCGAACAGGAGCAGGTCGCCGCTCTGAGGCGTCTGGCGAGCGTGCTCGGCGCTCACCTGCTGGTGGTGCCGGGCGATGACGTCGCCACAACGGTCGCTCAGGTCGCGGCCGACCGGGGAACGACCTACCTGCTCATGGGGACTCCCAGGCCCCGCCCCCCGCTTCGCCGCCTCACTGGCCCGGCGCTGCCGTCCAAGCTGCTGGCGCAGCTCCCTGGCGTCGACCTGCGCATCGTTGCCGACCGGTCTCGCATGGACGAGGGACGGCCGTGATGGTGGTCCTGCTCGTGGTCGCGATCGCGCTCGTCCTGTCGCTGGCGGGGTGGGGAGCTATCCACCTCGGCTCCCGACGCCAACGGCGCAAGCAGCCGGGGGGCGGAGCCCGGCGCATCCTGTTCCCGTTCATCGCCAACGCCCTCTCCCAGCGGGCGCTGGACGCCGCCCTGCGCCTCGCGCGAGCCGAGGACGCCACGCTCGTCCCCGTGTTCTTGGCGGTCGTGCCCCTGCAACTGCCGCTGGATACACCCTTACCGCGGCAGTCGAACATCGCGATCCCGCTGCAAGAAGCGATCGAGCGGCGGGCGACGCGGTTCGGAATCGCCGTCGACGCTCGCATCGAGCGCGGGCGAACCTACCGGCACGCCCTGCGCCAGACGATGCGCCACGAGCGCTTTGACCGCATCGTCGTTGCCGCGGCCGCTCACGACCGTCCCGGCTTCGGCTCCGAGGACATCGCCTGGATCCTTCGGAACGCTCCGGGGGAGGTCGTCGTCCTGCGTCCCGATCAGGACGAGGTGCTGACCGTTCCCAGCCAGCCTCGACGCAAGCTGGTTCGCCGGAGGTCACGGCGAGCGGAGTCCTCCTATGCTGAGAGGCCATGTCCGCGCAGTACATCTTCACCACGCACAGGCTCTCCCGCCGGTACCCGCCCGACAAAGAGGTCCTGACCGACGTCTCCCTGTCCTTCTATCCGGGCGCCAAGATCGGCGTTCTCGGCTACAACGGCGCCGGAAAGTCGACGCTGCTGCGCATCATGGCCGGTCTGGACAACGACTACGACGGCCAGGCGCAGCTGGGGACCAATGCCACCGTGGGCCTGCTTGAGCAGGAGCCCGAGCTCGATCCCACCAAGGATGTGCGCGGCAACGTCGAGGACGGCGTGTCGGAGATCCGCGCCCTTCTGGATCGCTTCAACGAGCTCTCGATGAACTACTCCGAGGAGACCGCCGACGAGTTCGTCCGCGTCCAGGAGCAGATCGACGCCGCCGACGCGTGGAACCTCGATACCACCCTCGAGTACGCGATGGACGCGTTGCGCTGTCCGCCCGCCGACGCCGACGTGTCCAAGCTCTCCGGCGGAGAACGGCGGCGCGTGGCCATGTGCCGGCTGCTGCTCCGCCAGCCCGACCTCCTGCTCCTTGATGAGCCCACCAACCACCTCGACGCCGAGTCGGTGGCCTGGCTCGAGCAGCATCTGCAGGACTACAAGGGCACCGTCGTGGCCATCACCCACGATCGGTACTTCCTGGACAACGTTGCCGGCTGGATCCTCGAGCTCGACCGCGGCCGCGGGATCCCCTACCAGGGCAACTACTCCGGCTGGCTGGAGCAGAAGCAGGTCCGCCTGCGTCAGGAGGAGCGCCAAGAGTCAAGCCGCCAGCGCACGATCGCGCAGGAACTCGAGTGGGTGCGCATGAACGCCTCGGCGCGCCGTGGCAAGCCCAAGGCTCGGCTGAACGCCTACGAGGCCCTGCTCGCCCAGGATCGCAACGTCAAGCTCGACCAGGTCCAGATCCACATCCCCGCCGGTCCCCGGCTCGGCGACCTGGTGCTCGAGGCCGACGGCTTGAGCAAGTCCTACGGCGACCGTCTCCTGATCGATGACCTGAGCTTCAACCTGCCCCGCGGCGGGATCGTCGGGGTGATCGGTCCCAACGGCGCCGGTAAGACGACGCTTTTGCGGATGATCACCGGCCAGGAGCAGCCCGATGCCGGCACGCTGAAGATCGGGGATACGGTCAAACTGGCCTACGTCGATCAGTCGCGTGAGGCATTGGATCCCGACAAGACCGTCTGGCAGGAGATCTCGGGCGGCCTGGACGAGGTCATGCTCGGGGACCGGACGATCAACAGCCGCGCCTACGTCGCAGGCTTCAACTTCAAGGGCACCGACCAGCAGAAGAAGGTGGCCAAGCTCTCCGGCGGGGAGCGCAACCGCCTGCATCTGGCCAAGCTGCTGCGCTCCGGCGGCAACCTGCTCCTGCTCGACGAGCCCACCAACGACCTGGACACCGACACGCTGCGGGCGCTCGAAGAGGCGCTTTTGTCGTTTGCGGGCTGCGCCGTGGTCGTCTCCCACGATCGCTGGTTCCTGGATCGGATCGCCACCCACGTGCTCGCTTTTGAGGGCGACTCCGAGGTCCGCTGGTTCGAGGGCAACTTTGAGGCCTATGAGTCGTTCCGCCACGAGCAGCTCGGCGCCGAGGCCGACCGGCCGCACCGGCTGACCTACAAGAAGCTCGTCCGCAACTGAGTTTCGCCGTGGCGGGGGCCGCGACCGGGGGATCACCCGGTCGGGGCGATCAGCCCGGGCTGGCGACCGGCCGCACCGCAACCCCGCCTCGCTCGATCTCGTAGGGCACCAGCGCTACCTGACCCAAGCCGCCGGCTCCCGGCGCCAGGCTCCACTCGGCGATCGCCACCGTGTTGGAGCCCTGGGTGCGCAGCAGTCCCTGTGGTACGTAGAACGTGTCCTGGGGGCCGAGGTCGTTGATGTAGCGCCCGATCAGCCAGCCGTTTACGTAGATCAGAGCCTGGAAGTTGGCCGCGCCCGGACCGGGCTTGCCGCCGCCGGGTGCCGTGAGCCTCAGCCCCAAGGGTGCCCAGACGTCGCTGGGAACATGGAGCCGGAACGAGGTTCGATACCACCCGACACCGGGCGGGACCGAACGCGCCGACCAGGCGTCAGGCAGGTTGACACGCGCCCACGAGCTGTCCGGATACGAGGGCAGGGCCCAGCCGGCGTTCGAGCCGTAGAGCCCGGCCGGGTTGGTCGGGCCACGCGTCGGATCCGCTTCGGCCTGTGCCGCCGACGCGCCCTTCAGCTTCCAGGTCACGCTCGGCGGTGAACCGCCGGAGGTAGTGATCGCCGCGCTCTCCAAGCCGCGCGGGGTCTTGTCGGAGTCCAGGCCAAGCGAGTTCTCAAACGATTCGTCCTGGCCCATGTTCTCTGCCAGCACCGAGATCACGTTGTCCTGGCCGGGTTTGATGTCCCCGGCCGGGAACGCGAAGCTGTGGGACAGCGCGGTGTCGTCCATGTTCGCGAACGGGTGCGTCGAGGTCGGGGTGCTGGCCGACCCGAGGTAGTGGCCGTTGAGCCACACCGCGAACGAGCCGAAGGATCCCGTGTCGGCAGTCAGCGAGACCGCCGTCTCCTTGCCCGTCGATGTGAAGTGCCCGCGGTACCAGACAAAGCCGTGGTCAAAGCCATAGTCCTGGGCGTAGAGCACGGGCTTGGTCGCCGGCTGCTCGGGATTGTCGGTGACCGGGTGGTCGGCGACCGGCCAGTTGCTGTCATCAAAGCTCGCAAGGCGCTCGCCGGACCCGAACTCAAACCGCCAGCCCCGGTCGAGCGCCGGCAGCGAGAGGGCGGACGGAGGACCGGGG
>JBAPXO010000624.1:0-3913 GCA_049284255.1 Solirubrobacteraceae bacterium
CCCTAGCGGAGACGATTTCCCTCCGGGAGGTCATGGGGGAGACCGCCATGACCTCCCGTCGTCTGCCGCGCTAACGTCACGATTGACAGTCAATTGTGGACGTCCCCGACCGCTGGACGGTCTCCGATTGCTGAAGCTGCGCCGGCGATGGCAGCAGGCCCGGTGCATACCAGTTGCTAAGCCCGCGCAAATAGTTAGCCCACGCGGACGGCATCGTCATCACGAGATGGTCCAGACGGTCGAAGAGAAGATCGTCGCCACCGCCGGCCTCCAGTTCTTAAATGGTTAAGTGTGGTTTCGGCTGCCCGTACCGTCGCAGCGCCCGCATCCGTTCGCGTTCCCCGCGGCTGCCTCGGCGCACGTCCCGCAGAACGGACAGACGCATGCCGACGGGCGCAGCCAGCACGGAGCGGCGAGCAATTCGCTACCGAAGACGCTGTCGAGCGCGTCGCCGTCGAGGTCACCTGGCCTGGTCAGTGGACCTGGGCGCAGCACCGGAAAGTGCTCAACGCAGGACTTGCAGCGCCGGATCTCCCACCGCGCACCGCACCTTTGGCACGCGTCGCAGCCATAAGTCCCGTCGTCTGGCCTGGGGTGAAGCGCCCGCCAGGGATCTGATCGTTCCTGTCGGCACACTGGGCACGCGGTGAAGCCGCCGGTCTTGTCGGCCGCGGCCCGGACTTCGGCTTCGAGCCGGTCAAGCGGCTGAAGTTCGCCTCGCAGGTGCGCTTGTCCGCGCGCACGGGCGCGCAGTCCGCCGAGCGCGGTCATCGCGCGTTCTTCCTCGGCGGGCGACGGCGGTCTGATGACCGCTAGTCCGCGTTCGACCCGCGGCAGCCAGTCCGCGCTAAGTGCATCGGCGTGCGATGTGGCAGCAGCGACGAGGATGGGATAGCTCTTCGTCCGCTCGCGCTCGACGGCGAGCCTGATGTTCCGCGCGAGGCGCAGCACGCTGTCGAGCTCAACCGGGGAGACCGGCAGCACGCCGCACCCACTCGCGTCGGGGGCCATCGACTCTATTCCGGAGAAGTATGCGAGGCGGGCCGGTGACGGCAGCGCCGCGCGTTCGCTGACGCTGCCGGGGTACACAAGGAGAGTCGGCACCTCCGGTCGTGCGGCGGCGAGCCTGCCTAGCTCGGCGGCGCCCGCGGCCGTCCTGTCCTTGCGCGTCAGGGCGTGCGGGAGCGGCACGATGCGCAGCAGCTTGCCAGCGCCGGCGCCGATGTCGAGCGTGCCCGATACCGACCATGTCAGCGACGTCACCGTGCCGTGCAGCCGGAGCGTCCGGCCCGGGGCTAGCCGCACTTCTTCCCTGGCGCTGACGCCGAGGTGGTCCAGAGCGTGCAGCACCAACAGCGCGGCGTAGGCCGTGAACGCCTCGCCGAACTCCCGCACGCGTGCCTCTCCGTCGGCTTCCCCTTCGATGCCCGTATGGTCGGCTACCCACGCGTGCCACAGGTCGCGCACGCGACGGTAGCGGTGCTCGTTGACGAACAGGTTGGTAGCCCGCAGGGCGGTCCCGAGCGCCGCGTTCCTGTCGACCCCCGGCAGGACGCGGTTACCGCGCAGCGAGTCGATCCGGTCAAGGACTCTGGTGAGCTCCGCCCGCCGGGCCCCCACCCGGTTCCGCCACGCCTGGTCGAACGGCATGTCGGTGATCATCCGGAAGAGGCTGCCCTGCATCCGGTGTGGACGTCCCGCCGCCTGCGCGACGTACTCGTTGATGTTCGCCGCGCCGGCCTCGATCGCCGACACGGTGCGCAGCCGCTTGCTGACCTCCTGCCAGAGGTTGTCGACAAGCCGGGCGGCGACACGGTTCTCGTAGAAGTCGGCGTACGCGTCCAGGAACGGGGTGAGTACCACCTTTGGCTCGACGGTGTCCGGGCGCAGCCGGTTCCAGTCTTCGCTGTGCCCGGCCAGGCGCGTGATCGTCGCGGGCACGATCCGCCGGGCGGTGCCGACCGGCACCAGGCGGTGGACGCTCCGCAGCCGGTCGACGGGTCGGTGGCAGACGTCCTCAAGCCAGCTGAGGCACTCGTCGAGCGCGTCGTCCAAGGCGGTTCTGCGCAGCTTCGACTCGGTGTCGCTGTGCACCATGAGCGGGCTTACCTTGAGCCAGTCCCGGGCGCCGTCACCGGCTTTACTTGCGCTGTCGGCCGGCTGCCTCAGCTGCGTGCCGAGCGCGAGGACCGTGTCGGTAATGGTGTCCTCGGGCAGCACTCCGACTTCGTGACCGCGCATCGGTCAGTTCTCTCCGCGCTCGTGCAGTTCGTCCTCGAGGAGCTGAATGGACCGTTCAGGAAAGTCGAGCCCGCAGTCTCCGAGCCCAAGCCAGAAGTCAGGAAGCTCGTCGCGGAGCGCCGCGATCTTGTCCCGCCTGAACTCATATCGCCCGCGCACCTTGCGCAGCACCTTCACGGCCAGCGCATGGTCGGCGGCCTCGCCCACGGTGCCGCCCGCCGCCACGAACGTGGAGACGAAGTCATCCAGCTGATTAAGGCTGCGCGGCCCGACGCCGATGCGGAAGTCCGTGTGCAGCCGGGTGGCGAGCTCGCCCTGCAGGAAACCGGTTACGCGATCCGATTCCGCCTGGTGCTCTCCGGACGCTTTCAGGAAAGTCCTCTTCCATGCCTTGAGTGAGTAGACCGGCGGGACATCGGCGGGACCGGGAACGAACCGCTCCGGCCGTGACGGCAGCTCCAGGATGTTCGACCGGTCGAGTGTCTTCTCGGCGAACCCCACGGTCGTCTCATCCTGGTTGGCGGTGCCCACGAACCAGACGTTGTCCGGCAGCGGCAGCAGCCGACCGTCGCGCAACCAGGTGGGAGCGGGCGTGACCTCGGCCGTCATCAGCGCGAGCCCTTGGTCCTTCTCGTGCTTGCGTTCCAGGATGGACAGCACGTCGCTGAAGTACTGCTCGGGATGGGACAGGTTCATCTCGTCGAGGACGACGAAGAAAGGCTGATGCCGGAACCGGGGGCAGTTCGCCTGGTACACCGCCTGCGTGAACTCGGACTCGTAAAACCGGCGCTCGAACGCGTTGTAGTACCCGGTCAGCTCCTGCGGTGTTCGCCAGTCCGCACCGACCGCGACCGTTCGGGCCATGACCCCGATGGCCTTGGCGAACTGCAGCGGGAGCTGGGTCTTCCCGATGCCGCTGACGCCCTGCAGGACGTGCAGCTTGCTGGCCGCCATGCCCGCGACGAAGACGCGCAGGTCCGTCTCGGAGTAATACAGCCCGTGCTGCTGCGCCAGGTAGTCCCGCACCTGCGGGACGAGCGTGTGCAGCGCGATGACGTCATCGCGCAGGTCGTCACGCGCTCCGCTGTATTCGTCGTCCATCTTGGTGCATTGCGGGAACGGCGACGCGCCCTCGGCCCGTCGACGCATTCCATCCGCCTTCTCTTGGAGCCAATCGACCTCGTCCTTGTACGCCTCCGCAGTGGACTCGAGGGCGGCGTTCACGTGCTCGAGACGGTCTCGCTCGAAGGCGCTGATGTGGAACGAGGCGAGCTGCTTGTTCAGGACCTCGTTCTCCTGTAGCAAGAGGGCTCGGTCTTCCCGCCAGGTCTGCTCGGCGTCCCGCAGCCGGTCGAGCTCCGCCATAAGATCGGCGGGCGCCAGATGGGTGCGCAGCTCCCTGTTCTCGGCATCCAGACGCTGCACGTCCGCCAGCAGCGCTGCTGGATCGTACTCGCCGCCCGGTTGGGCCCGGCGAGCCCGGTCGAAGTCCGCGACCTGCTGCTCCAGGCGCTGGTTGTCTGTGAGCAACTCCTGCGCCCGTCGCTCGAGCAGCCCCATCCGGAGCTGGTACTGCTCGACTTCCTGGCTGACCCGTTCCGCGAGCCGCCTGTCGTACAACTGCTTGGTGTCCTCGAGATCCTCCCGCAGCAGGGTCAGCTCGATGTCGCGT
>JBAPXO010000625.1:0-5517 GCA_049284255.1 Solirubrobacteraceae bacterium
GTGCAGCGTCGCGTCGTAGTTGGGGACGATCCGGCCGTCGATCTCGAGCAGGAGGCCGTCCGAGCCTTCGACGACCTTCGCGGTGGATTGATCGGTGGGTGGGGTCAGGGTTGAGGTTGAAGACATGGGTTATCGCAGGATAGCCGCCCTTTGCCCTCCGTGCCGCCCGTGCGCGCGAGTGCCGCTTCTCGGCCCGCCCTATCATCGGGCGGCCGATGCCCAAGCGAGCTACCAAGCGCGGCGAGGAGCGAACGCCGCTCGATCGCGACTGCGACGTCCTGATCTGCGGAGCCAGCTTCGCGGGGCTGGCGATCGCCCGGGAGCTCTCGGGTAGCGGCGCCGATGTTCTCGTCGTCGACCGCTACGAGATCGGCGAGCGCCAGACCTCGGCGTGCGGGATTCCCACCACGTGGCTCACCGCCCTGGGCCTCGACGAGTCGATGCGCCAGACCTTCGGGGAACTCGTGATCCACACCCCGCATACCACCGTCCGCTACGACCTCCCGTGGACGTTCTCGACCTTCGATTACCAGACGCTGTGCGGGCTGCTGGCGCAGGCCGGAGACTTTTCGTTTGAGACCGCCAAGGTCGAGTCTCGGCTGACCGATGGCTCCGGCGTCCTCACCGACCGCGGAGAGATACGCGCTCCACTGATCGTCGACGCGCTGGGCTGGCGCCGGGTCCTGGGCACGGGCGCCAACATCCAGCCCCCCGATGCCCTCCTCTCGCGGGGACTGGAGGTGCACCCATTCGGCGCCGGCACGGATCTGGAGATCTGGATCGACCGCAGCTATGTGCCCGCGGGATACGGGTGGAGCTTTCCCGCCGGCGACGAGCTCCGGATCGGGGTCGGCTCGTTTGACCCGCGCTACCACGTTCGCGAGCCCACAGTCCGCCTCGCCGAGGCTCTAAAGGCCGACACCGTGCGTTATCAGGGCAACTGGATTCCCCATGCGCTGCGCCCGGCCACCGACGCCGGCATCTTCTTCGTCGGAGACTCGGCGGGCCACTGCCTACCGCTGACCGCCGAGGGGATCCGCACGGCGCTGTACTTCGGCCTCGCCTGCGGGCGCGAGCTCCGGCGCGTGGTCGCCGGCGAGCAAACGCGCGAGCAGGCGTTGGCCAGCTACCACCGGTTTTCCGCATCCCACGCGCGGCCATTTCGATGGATGCTGCACGTCCAGCGCACCGTGCCTCGCATAGCCCCACGCCTGCTCGCCCCAGGTCTGCGTGCGATGGGCAGCAAGCGATTCGTCGACTGGTCCTTCAATCACTACTTGGAGATTGCCCACCCCAGGATGGTTGGCGACGGGGGTCGCGGCTTCGGTGCCGCGGGGGCTGGCCTCGCGCGGGTCGCCTGAACGCTTTCGGCCGTAGTCAAACTGCGCCGGCCAGCCGCCGCGGGGCCGGAGCCGCGACTACTTCGCCGAGAGCCAGTCCTTCCCCACACCCGCTTCGACAGCGAGTGGCGGATCAAGGTCGTAGGCGTTTGCCATCTCGCGCACAGCGATCCCCTCGACCTCCTCGGCCTCGTCGGCCGGGCACTCGAACAGCAGCTCGTCATGGATCTGCAGGACCAGCTTGGACTTCAGGTTGGCCTGGGCCAACGCCTGGTCACAGCGCACCATTGCCATCTTCATGATGTCGGCGGCCGTCCCCTGGATGACCATGTTGACGGCGAAGCGCTCGCCCTGCTTGCGCAGCTCCCAGCGCCGCGCGCGCAACTCGGGGACCTGCCGCCGGCGGCCGAACAGCGTCGACACATACCCGTGCTCGGTCCCCTGCTCGATCGTCTCCTCGATGAACCGCCCGACCGCGGGAAACCCGGAGAGGTAGCGCTGGATGAACTCGTCGGCCTCTTCCTGGGGGATGTCGAGGCGGTCGGCCATCCCGTAGGCCGACAGCCCGTAGACGATCCCGTAGTTGATCATCTTGGCCTTGGAGCGCATCCCGGGATCGATCTGGCCGGGCTCGACGCCGAATACCCGACACGCCGTGGCGGTATGGACGTCCTCGCCGCGCCGGAAGATCTCCTTGAGGACATCCTCGCCCGCGATGTGCGCGAGCAGCCGGAGCTCGACCTGCGAGTAGTCGGCGGAGACGAGCTGGTGACCCGGTTCGGCGATGAAGCAGGCCCGGATCTCCCGACCCAGCGGTGTGCGGATCGGGATGTTCTGGAGGTTGGGGTTGTTCGAGGACAGCCGGCCGGTGGTCGCTGCCGTCTGGTTGAAGGTCGTGTGCAGCCGACTATCGGAATCCACCAGCAGCGGCAGCGCGTCCAAGTACGTCTGGGCGAGCTTTGTCAATTCCCGCCAGCGCTCGATCTTGGGGATGATCTCGTGCTCTGACCGGATCGCCTGGAGCACCCGGGCGTCGGTGGAGTATCCGGTCTTGCCGCGCCGTTTGCGAGATAAGCCGAGCTTGCCGAACAGCACCTCCTCGAGCTGCCTCGGGGAGCCGAGCGTGAACTCCTCGCCCGCCAGCTCGTAGATGTCGCGCTCCAGGCCGTCGGCCTCGGATTTGACGCGCTCGGAGATTTCCCTTAAGCGGGCCGTGTCGAGCTTGACGCCGGCCTTCTCCATCCCACGCAGGATCCTCACGATCGGGAGCTCCACGTCGGTGAGCAGGTCGGTGAGCCCACGGCCGCGGATCTCCTCGCGCTGCCAGGCCGCCAGCGCGTGCACGAGGACGGCGTCGGACCCGGCCTCGTCGTCGACCTCAGCGGCCAGGCCGCGCTCTTCGCAGAGCTCGCGGAATGGGTAGGCGCGACGGGCCGGCTCAAGCAGGTAGGCCGCCACCTCGGTGTCGTGGACAAGCGTCTGGGGCACTTCTCCCAGCGCCTTGGCGTCGTGGACGATCGTCGGGCGTGAACCGAGCGCGGCGACGAGATCCTCTGGACGATCGCAGGTCCCGACGGTGACCTCTTCGGTCGAGTCCTGGTAGGCCCCGAAGCGCCACTCCTGGTTCTCGCCGAACAGGGCTCCCTCGGGCGTCTCGGGCGCGCAGACGGCGACGGCGACCTCGGCATCGGGCAGTCGCTTGACGGTGTCGGGCGACCCTCGCTTGAGGCGAGCGCCGAGCGCGTGCTCGGCGACGGGGGCGGGCGCCGCGGCGTCGGCCGAGCCCAACGCCTCTTCCAGGCGCCTTAGCGGATCACGCAGCTCGAATTCCCTGAACACCTCGCGCAGCCGGGAGCGGTCCGGGGGCGCGGACGCGAACTCGGCGATATCTATATCCAGCGGGATGTCGCGCTTGGCCGTCGCCAGGTGCTTGGACACGCGGGCGTCGTCGGCGTGCTCGACGAGGTTCTGCTTGCGCTTGGCACCGCTGATCTCATCGACGCTGTCGAGCACCTGCTCGAGCGTCCCGAAGCGCTGCAACAGATCGGCGGCGGTCTTGTCGCCGATGCCGGGAACCCCGGGGATGTTGTCGGAGGTGTCGCCCTTGAGCCCGATGAAGTCGGGGACGAGCTCAGGCGGAATCCCATAACGATCGATCACGCCCTCCCGGTCATAGACCCGCGTGTCGGTGATCCCCCGGGAGGTCGTCATGATCCGGACCTGCTCGTCGACGAGCTGATAGGCGTCGCGATCACCGGTCACGACCATGACCTCGATCGGCGGGTCCTGAACCTTGGCGAGCTCGGCGATCGAGGCGATCACGTCGTCGGCCTCGTAGCCCTCGACCTTGAGGTTGCGGTATCCGAAGGCCGCGACCAGCGGTTCCAGATGTGGCCACTGCTCCTTGAGCAGATCGGGCCGGGTGGAGCGCTGGGCCTTGTACTCGGAGTAGACCTCCTTGCGCCCGGAGGAACCCGCATCCCAGACGACGACGGTGGCCTTGGGCCCGTAGTCGGTGAGGATCTTGACGAGCATCGAGGCGAAGCCGAAGATCGCGTTGGTGGGCACGCCCGTGGAGGTCGCGATCGACTCGGGTAACGCGAAGAAAGCGCGGTACGCGAGGCTGTTGCCATCGATCAGGAAGAGCTCGTCGGCCATCTTCTCTGAGCCTATCTCGCGGGTCGGTGGGTCCGCCCGTTCGGAGCGCCATAAGATGGCCTCACGATGGCCGCCACGCCGAGCGCCCAATACAGCCTCACCCTCCGGGTCGAGATCGATCACCTCCCGGGGATGCTGGGCAAGGTGGCGAGCGCCATCGGCCAGGCCGGCGGGACGATCGGCGCGGTCGACCTGGTCGAGGTCGACGGCGAGCACACCGTCCGCGACATCACCGTCGAGACCGGCGAGGCCGACGACTGGCCACGGTTGACGGCGGCCGTCGATGCCGTCGAGGGCGCGCGCGTGCTCGACGCCACCGATCGGACCTTCATGCTGCACCTGGGCGGGAAGATCGAGCTTCACAACAAGAGCCCGCTGAAGACGCGTGACGACCTCTCGATGGCCTACACCCCCGGGGTGGCGCGGGTCTGCACCGCGATCCGCGATGCGCCGGAGAAGGCCTTTCAGTACACGATCAAGCGCAACTCGGTGGCCGTGGTCTCCGACGGCACCGCGGTCCTCGGCCTCGGTGACATCGGCCCGCGGGCGGCGATGCCGGTGATGGAGGGCAAGGCGATGCTGTTCAAGGAGTTCGCCGGCGTCGATGCCTTCCCGATCTGTCTGGACACCACCGACGTCGACGAGATCGTCGCCGTCGTCAAGGCAATTTCCCCTGGTTTTGGCGGCATCAACCTCGAGGACATCTCGGCGCCGCGCTGCTTCGAGATCGAGGCCCGGCTCCAGGCCGAGCTCGACATTCCCGTCTTTCACGACGATCAGCACGGCACCGCGATCGTGGTTCTCGCGGCGGTGCTCAACGCCCTGACGCTGACCGGTCAGCGGATCGAGGACATCAACGTGGTCGTGGTCGGTCTCGGCGCGGCCGGGATCGCTGTCTCCGACATCCTGCTCGAGGCCGGGGTCCGCCACCTCATCGGCGCCGACTCCCGCGGGGCCGTTCACGTGGAGCGCGCCGACTACGTGGACGGCACGATGCCCGCGATCAAGCGACGGCTCGCCGAGCACACCAACCTCGAGCACCGTCATGGCCCGCCCGCCGACGTGCTCGAGGGCGCCGATCTGCTGATCGGCCTGTCGGGCCCCGGGATCATCCCGGTCTCGGCGCTGGCGACGATGAGTCCCGATCCGATCGTGTTCGCGATGGCCAACCCAACGCCGGAGATCTCGCCCGAGGAGGCCGCGCCCTATGCCCGGATCCTGGCCACCGGCCGTTCTGACTACCCGAACCAGATCAACAACGTCCTCTGCTTTCCCGGCATCTTCCGCGGCGCCCTCGACGTCCGCGCCACCCGGATCACCGAGACCATGAAGACGGCCGCCGCCCGGGCGATCGCCGACATCGTCTCGACCGACGACCTGCGGGAGGACTACATCATCCCGTCGGTCTTCAACCGGGAGGTGGCGCCGGCGGTCGCGGCCGCGGTCGCCGAGGAGGCGCAGGAGAGCGGCACCGCCGAGGCCGGCAGCGCCGAGCTGGGGTTCGCGGCCTCCGAGGAGC
>JBAPXO010000626.1:0-2674 GCA_049284255.1 Solirubrobacteraceae bacterium
AAGGCCGCACTCGACGCCTTCTCACGCTCGATATCGCCTGAGATCATCGGTGACGGCGTACACGTGACCACCGTTTACATGCCGCTCGTCCGCACGCCGATGATCGCTCCGACCAAAATCTATGACCGCTTCCCGACGCTCAGCCCCGAGGAGGCGGCTGAGATGATCACCGAGGCGATTCGCAAGCGGCCCAAGCGGATCGCGACCGCGCTGGGAAGCATCGGCCAGCTGACGTACGCGATCGCCCCCGGAGCCCAGGACCTGGTCGTCAACCGCGCCTACCAGCTGTTCCCCGAAGGCGGGAGCGACGGCTCGGACAAGCGCAAGGAAGCCGAGCAGCGCACGTTCGCCCGCGCCACGCGCGGCGTTCACTGGTAGCCCGAACCGCGCGGCCCAGACCAAACCCAGACCAAACCCAGATCAGGCCCAGATCAGGCGGCTGAGGCCGTGATCGCTGCAAAGGCATCGGCACCGATGTTGCCTCCGGACAGCACGACCCCTACTCGCTGACCGGCCACAGCAACCCTCCCCGCCAGCAGGGCCGCGAGCGCGCACGCCCCACTGGGCTCCACCACGAGCTTGCAGCGCTCGAACAGGAATCGCATCGCGGCCACGATCTCCTCATCGGAGACGGTCACGACCTCGTCGACCAATGCCTGGATCACCGGCCAGGTGAGCTCCCCGGGACTCGTCGTCTGCTGACCGTCGGCGATCGTCGCACCCACGGTCACCGACTCGCGCCGGCCCGAGGCCAGCGACCGCGCCACGTCATCGGAGGCCAGGGGCTCGACGCCGACCATCCGCACGCCCGCTCCAGACAGCGCCTTGACCACCGTCGCGCAGCCGGAGATCAACCCGCCGCCCCCGACCGGGACCACCACGAGGTCAAGCTGACCCGCCTGGGCCAGGAGCTCCAGGGCGACCGTGCCCTGACCGGCCATCACCATCGGGTTGTCATAGGGGTGAATCAGGGCCAGGCCTCGGTCGGCGGCCAGCGAGCGCATGAGCTGCTCACGATCGTCGCGATAGCGATCGAACTCGATCACCTCCGCGCCGTAGCCCTCGGTGGCCGCGCGCTTGAGCGCGGGGGCGTCGCGTGGCATCAGGATCACCGCGCGAGTCCCGCACAGCCGCGCGGCCAGCGCCAGCGCCGCGGCGTGGTTTCCCGATGAGGCCGCGCACACCCCACACGCCGAAACCGCCGATCGCTCGAGCGAGGAAACGGCGTTGTAGGCGCCGCGGAATTTGAACGCGCCCGCGCGCTGAAAGGTCTCGGCCTTGAGGTCAATGCGCTCGGCCCCGAGCAGCTCGTCGAGCGCATGTGAGTGCAGCACCGGCGTCCGGTGGGCGACGCCCTCGAGCCGAGTGGCCGCTCGCTCCACGTCGGCGAGCGAGACTGGGAGCGCTCCGGACCCGGCGCTCAAGCCGAAGCCGTCACACCGCCCCGGTCGGCGTCCTGCATCAGCCGACCCACGGGTACCGCGGCGAGATGCTCGTCGTGCAGGCCGACGACAAGCTTGCCGAGCACCTGCTCCAACTCCGCGGAAGAGGTGACGTTGACCTCGACGACCTCGCCCGGCCGCAGCGCGCCCAGCGAATCGTCGGAGTCATGCAGGCGCACCGCCCCGGCCACGAGCCGGCCGCCCACGCCATGGGCGAATAGCCACTGACCGAGGCTCGGGCCGTTGGAGGCATACAGGAAGGGATGCCGATATCGATCGGCAGCGTCAAGATGGTGCAGCTCCCCGCGGGTGCCCAGCCAGCGCACGAGACCGCCCGTGGGCAGCCGCGGCAGCGCCTCATCGTGGAACAGTCCGACGGTGTTCTCTACCGGCGAGGTTGGCTGGTTGACGGCGAACGAGGCGTGGATGCCGTAGTTCGACAACGCGCTGGCAAGGGCCGGGATCTCTTGACCAGGTGCCTCGACGAGTACGCCGACCTCGGGGCGGTCGGTGCTGACCGCCGTCACCGGTTTGATCCGGGGCGCGAAGTGCGAGACCAGTGAATACGAGGCGCCGGTGGTCATCGCCCAGGCGACGACGGCAACCGTCGCCGCGACGGTGGTCGCCGCCCGCGCCGTGCGCAGGCGCCAGATCGGCAGCTGGTGGACCCGGCGCTCGTCGGAGAGGATGAGTGACGCGGTCGAGGGCCGGCGCGCGAAAGACGCGTCGGGCTCGGGCCGCTGCTCGAGCGCGCGCTCGAGGTCGGGGCGCAGATTGCTTTCGCGCCGCGCCACCTGGGCGAGCTTGAAGCGCTCGAGCGCGGCGTTGGACGCGCGGACGTGCCCCACGCCGAAGCCGTAGGAGACGACGGGGCAGCCGCGGATGATCGCCTCCAGAACGGTGAGCCCGGCGCTGGAGTGAACGAGGGCGTCGGCAGCCGCGAGCACGTCGCCCATCCGGTCGGTGAAGCCCATCACGCGCAGCCGCGGCTCACCGCCGAAGCGCTGGACGACCTTCGCGCGCAGCTTGTCGTTGCGCCCGCACAGGCAGAGCACGATGGCGTCCTCGAACTCGAGCGCCACCTTGGTGGCCCCCACCAGGTCACCGACCCCCCAGCCGCCGCCGGAGATCGCGATCAGCTTGCCGCTCTGAGGCAACCCGAGCGCGCGGCGCGCGGCGGCCTGCGCCCGTGGCTCGTCGAACTCGCGCGAGGTCGGCGGCTTGGCCCACCG
>JBAPXO010000627.1:0-14104 GCA_049284255.1 Solirubrobacteraceae bacterium
CCCCGGGCACGAGCGCCACCGCCAGCAGCCCCGCAGCCACGATCCCGGGCCAGGCGGGCAGCTTCAGGGTCGTGGGCATCTCCCTGATCAGCCAGCCGAAGCCGATCCCGCCCAGCAGGACGGCCACGACCGCGGGCTCGAAGATGTAGCGCGGGACGGCCGGCCAGCCGTGCAGCGCGAACGCGACCTCGATGACCAGCCAGATCACGATCCCGGCCGCCAGCGCCAGGACGAGCAAATAGTTATCGCGCTCGGTCCGCTGGATAACGCTCGCCGTGCCGGCCGCGAACACATCGCGAAGCCGCCGCCATCGGTAGCCCGCCCAGGCCACGGCGGCGAGCGCCAGGACCCATACCGGCCACAGGTTGAGCGTCTTGAAGCGGTCGATCGTGCCGATGATCTTGTTCTGATGCAGCTCGCGCGGTGAGCCTTGGGCCAGATCACCGGCCACGAACGGGCGGCCGTTGGTGATCGTCGGAACGCCGAACCACAGGAAGGCGACGATGAACGCGGAGACACCGAGGAAGATCCGCATGTCGGGCCGGATCCGCCAGCACCACAGGCCGTAGAGGCCGAGGAACGGCCAGGCCTCGGGACGGCCGAGTGAAGCCAGAACGAGCATCGCGATCACCCAGCGCCGGTGCTTGGTCATGTGGAAGTCGATCGCGGCGAGCACGATGCTCACGATCATCGGGTCGGACTGGACGCTGAGGATGTAATGCATGTAGCTGTCCAGCGTCCCGTTGATGTTGTCCTGGATGCCGTACATGCCCAGGCCGGCGAAGATCGCGGCCGCGATCGCGGCGTTGCGGTAGCGCCCGTCGGTATTGACGACTCGGTAGGCGATCCGCCCGGCGAAGATCGACCCCGCGAAGGCAGCGGCCTCGGCGGTCGTCATCCACAGCCACAGCGCGTAGTGCCCGAACAGCGAGTACGGCACGGTGAACAGCAGCGGCAGCGGCTTCCACGAGGGAGCGCCGCCGAGATCCAGGCTCAGGTGGAGCGTCTGATAGCCCCAGATCAGCCAGCCGTACGGGTCATAGCCCGGGCGCGTGTGGGCGTAGCGCACGATCGCAGCCGAGACCACGATCACGGCCACGCCGACGAGCCACCACACGTGGCGGCGGTACCAGGGTTGTGGGGCCCCGCCCGCGCCATCCGCCCCCGAGGGCTGACGGTCCTCTGGGCGGAGGACTCCCGGCGTCTCTAGCGTGGTGTCAGACACGAGGAGCCAATCACGGTACCAGCCTCGGGCGCGGCTTCCCGTTCCCCCCGCCGGCCCTTAAAAACCGCCAACAACCGGCGCGGTGAGGAGGTCCACGAGCAGTGCCGGGTCGCGTCTGACTCGGTCGGCGCCGTCGTAGGCCGTCACGCGCTTGGTGAGCGACACCTGGTCGGGGCTGTGCAGGCGCTGCAAACGTCCCTCGGCGATCAGCTGCTCGTCGACGGCGCCCAGCCGACCCTCGAACACCGTGAACACGGGCGCCCCGAGCGCCACCGCCTCGCGGTTCATCGTTCCCCCCGCCGAGACGACGAGGTCGGCGTAGGCGATCAGCGACTGCGCGTCGATGGCGTGCTCGGGAACGATCAGGCCCCCGCTCGCGGCGAGCTGCGCCCGCTGCTCGGGCGTGCGTGGAAGGACGACGACCTGCGACCCGCGCAGGCGCTGCAGCACGGCCCCGAAGAGGTCGTTCTCGAACCGGTGATACAGCGAGACCGCGGGCGGCGTGCGGACCACGGCGATGGGGTCGCTGCGCTGGAGCCCGAGGTGATCGAGCACCGCCGGGTCGGGCTGGAAGTCGGCCAGGTAGTACTCCTCCTTGAGTCCCGGGTACTGGGCGAGCTTGCCCCGGGCGCCGTAGCGGTACAGGCGCTCGGGCGGAATCGCCTCCGGGACGACAACGGCCTGGGCGAGGCGGCAGTTGACGTTGTGCTGGACGGTCGCCCACTCGTAATCGAAGGTTGTCGCGCACGGAATCTTCAGCAGGGCCGCGGCGACCGTGATGTCGTTGGAGCCATGCCCGAGCGCGAGATCAAAGCGCCGGGGATGGGCCCAGCGGGCCAGCTGCGCCGAGCGCACCACCAGGCCGCGGCCCTTGTCGGCCAGCCCCGCCCCCCGGTGGCGGCCGATGTCGGTGTGGCCGATCCCGAACCGGTCGCAGAGCTCAAGCGTCTGGGCGAAGTCGCGGGCGGTTACCTGGACCTCGTGGCCCTGGGCGCGCAGGTGCTCGATCACCGGGCGCAGCACGAGCACGTGAGGGGAGTTGGTGAAGTCGACCCAGACGCGCACTTTTTGCGTACCGGCGCTGACTCAGGCGGCTTGGGCGATCGCCGCGACGACTTCTTGGGCCTGTTCAGCGGTCAGCACCGGGCTGATCGGCAGCGCGATGTTGGTGGCCGCCAGCTCGGCGGTCGCCGGCAGCGGCCCCAACCCGGCGCTGAACGGGGCCATGGCCGGCTGTTCGTGCAACGGCCGGCGGTAGTAGCCGCGCGCTTGGACACCGGCGGCAGCGAGCGCCTGCAGCAGCTCGTCCGCCCGAGGATGGGTGACCACGTACAGGTGCCAGGCGGGGATCGCCCCCTCGGGGACCGTCGGGACCCCGACGTATTCAGCGATCCCGGCCTCGAGATACGCCGCCGCGGCCGCCCGGCGGCCCTCGCACCAGGAGTCGAGCTCGGGGAGGAGCACGCGCAGGATCGCCGCCTGAAGTTCGTCCAGGCGCGAGTTGTAACCGACGTAGTCGAAGGTCTCCTTGTCGCGCGAGCCGTGGAAGCGCAGCGCCCGTGCGAGCCCGTCGATCTCCGGGTCGTTGGTGGCGATCGCCCCTCCGTCTCCGAAGCAGCCCAGGTTCTTGGAGGGATAGAAGGAGATCGTCGCGGCATCGCCGAGCGAGCCGGCCATCGCGCCGCCGTGACTCGCCCCCATCGCCTGGGCGGCGTCCTCGAGCACCGGCAAACCGAGCTCGCGCAGCTCGGGCACCGGGGCCGGGCAGCCGAACAGGTCGACGGCCACGACCGCGCGCGTCTGGGGCGTGAGCGCCGCCCGGACGGTGTCGACGGTCATGTTTCGGGTGTCGAAATCGACGTCGCAGAACACGGGGCGCGCGCCCGCGCTTACCACTGCCTCGGCGGTGGCGTAAAACGTCAAGGACGGCACCACCACCTCGTCGCCGGGGCCGATCCCCATCGCCCGAAGCGCGATCGTGATCGCGTCGGTCCCGTTGGCCACCCCCACCACGTGCGCGACCCCCAGGTAGGCGGCGAGTTCCCGCTCAAAGGCGGCGACCTCGGGACCGAGCACGTAGCGTCCGCCGCTGACCACCTCGGTCAGCCGCTCGAGCACGGCGGGCTTCAGTGGTGCCAGCGGCGTCGCGGTGTCGAACAGGGGAACCGACATGAGAGCCACCTTAGTGCCCGGGCCCGCCGGACCCCGGCCCCCTGCGGCCACCGCTACGCTAGGCGGCGGTGCTGCTCGCCTTAGCCTCCCTGACCGGGCCGCTGGTCAACCTTGCCACGCACGCGATCGCCGATCTGGGACTCGCCGGCGTGTTCCTGTTGACGACGATGACCAGCGTCGTCGGCGTGCCCGGCACCGAACCGACGATGCTGTTCGCCGGGTTCGACGTCTACCAGGGCAACCTGACACTGCCGGGCATCATCATCGCGGGCGTTGTCGGTGACATGACGGGAGCGACGATCGCCTACTCGATCGGCTATTTCGGCAGCCAGGAGCTGCTCGAGCGCCAGGGCGCCAAGCTGCACGTCAGCGCGAGCCGCCTGGATCGGGCGCACCGCTGGTTTGAGCGCTGGGGTTCGCCGACGATCTTCATCTCCCGAATGCTGCCCTTGGTCAGAGCCTTGTTTCCCTATGCCGCAGGCGTGGCCAAGATGCCGTTCGTGCGTTTCTTCGTTCTGGCCACGCTGGGCTCGATCATCTGGATCAGTGGACTCGCCGTACTGGGCCGCGAGGTCGGCTCGCAGTGGCCGGCCTGGCGCCACCACCTTGAGTACGTCGACTACGCGGCCGCGCTGGCCCTCGTCGCGTTCGTCGTATACCTGTTCGTGCGCCGCGGACGCCACGGCAGCGACAGCTCCGCCGAGCCGACGGCAGATGTCGTCAGCAAGTGATTCCGGCGACAACGGGGGAACCGCAGCGCAGCACCTCGGCCTAGGCCAGGCGCTTACTCTGGGGGCGCTGCACGGGCCCGCGGAGCTTCTGCCGATCTCCTCCTCGGGCCACATGGCGCTCATCCCGTGGCTGCTGGACTGGAACTACGCAGAGCTTGACTCCGAACTGCGCAAGGCCTTCGAGGTGGCCCTGCACGCCGGGACCGCCGCGGCGCTGCTGATCACGCTCCGAGCCGAGGTGGGAGACGCGGTTTCGGGCATGAGCCCGCGGGTGGCGAGCCTGATCGTGCTCTCGTTCCTGCCCCCGGCGGCCGTCGGGTTCGGGCTCGAGCGGCCGATCGAGCGCTACCTGGGTACTCCGGCGACGATCGCCGCTGGGCTGGTGGGCGGCTCGCTGGCGATGGCGCTGTCGGATCGCTCGCCGCAGACCCGCAGCTCCCAGTCGGCTGGGGTGCCCGATGCCCTGTGGCTCGGGGTGGCCCAGGCCTGCGCGCTGATCCCGGGGGTGTCTCGCAACGGTGCCACCCTGGCTGCCGCGCGCTGGCGAAGTTTCACGCGGGAGGACGCCAACCGCCTCTCCCGGCACGTCGCCCTTCCCGTGATCGCCGGAGCCACCGTGCTCAAGACCGTGCGCCTGGCCCGCCGCGGTCTCCCACCGTCGGCAGCGGTGCCCTTCGCGGCGGGAGCCGGGGCTTCGTTTGTTTCGACCCTGGGCTCGACGTGGCTGATCTCGCAGGTCGAACGCGACCGCTCGCTGCTGCCGTATGCCGCCTACCGGATCGCCTTGGCGGGCGCCGTGGTCCGGCGCCTGCGCCGGCGGCCGCGCCGGTCCGCATGATCCGGCCGATGTACGACAATGGCCGCGTGTCGGATGCCTATGCAGCCGCCGGGGTCGACACCCGTCAAGCCGACCGGGGCGTGGCGGCGCTGGTCGACGTCCTGCGGACGATCGATACCGGGCGCCCGTCGCTGGCCGTCCCCCTCCCTGGCCACTACGCCAGCGTGCTCCGCATCGCTCCCGGGCTCGGCATCGCGCTGGCGACCGACAGCGTCGGCTCCAAGGTGATCATCGCCGAGCAGGCCCGGCGCTTCGACACGATCGGGATCGACTGCGTGGCCATGAACGTCAACGACTTGATCTGCGTCGGCGCCGAGCCCCTGGCGCTGCTCGACTACGTCGCCGTTGAGCAGGCGGACGCCACCCTGCTCGAGCAGCTCGCACTCGGCCTCCGCGCCGGAGCCCAGGACGCCGGAGTCGAGATTCCCGGAGGCGAGGTCTGTCAGCTGCCCGAGGTCATTCGCGGTCACCCGTCGCCGCTCGGCTTTGACCTCGTGGGCTCGGCCTTCGGCACCGTGGCGCTGGACGCGATCGTCGACGGGCACGCGTGCGCTCCCGGGGATGTCCTGATCGGCCTGCCGGCCTCGGGCGTGCACTCCAACGGGCTGACGCTGGCGCGGCGCGTCCTGCTCGATCAGGCTGGGCTGGGCCTCGACTCCATCCCCGACGAGCTCGGGGGTGCCAGCATCGCCGACGTCCTGCTGGAGCCCACCACCATTTACGTCCGGGCCGTCCTCGAGCTCCTGGCCTCAGAGGTCAGGGTCCATGGGCTGGCCCACATCACCGGCGGAGGCCTGGTCAACCTCCTGCGTCTGGGCGACGGCATCGGCTATGAGATCTCCCAGCCGCTGCCCGTCCTCCCGGTGTTCGAGTTGATCGCTGCCCGGGGTGACGTGCCCCCCGAAGAGATGTGGGAGGTCTTCAATATGGGATGCGGTTTCTGCGCCGTCGTACCCGAGGGCGACGCCGACCGGGCGGCGGAGCTGCTGGGCGTTCGCCATCCCGGAACGGCGGTCATCGGGAGCCTGGATGACCGCGGTCGGGTGAGAGTTCCCTCAGTGGGGGTCGAAGGTGACGAAAGCGGCCTCGCGCGTTCTTAACTCATGCGGGGCAGGGCGGTTGCCGGGTAGCGCAAAATAGGAACCCTGGATGAGCACGCTGCTCGGCACCAGTCTCAACGGACGCTACCGCCTGGAAGCGCGGATCGGCTCCGGCGGCATGTCCACCGTCTACCGGGCGTTTGACGAGATCCTCGAGCGCCAGGTCGCGGTCAAGCTGATGAACCGGGAGATCGCCTCGGACTCCGATCAGCTCGAGCGGTTCCGGCGCGAGGCCCGGGCGGTTGCCCAGCTCTCGCATCCCCACATCGTGGGCGTGATCGACGCCGGCGAGGACGACAGCCGCCCCTACATCGTGCTCGAGTACGTCGAGGGCGAGACGCTGAAGGAGCGGATCCGCCGCCAGGGGCGCCTGCCCGTGACCGAGGCGGTCGCCTACGCGATCGAGATCGCGCGGGCGCTGGGCGCCGCCCACGCCCGGCACATCGTCCATCGCGACGTGAAACCCCAAAACGTGCTCATCGATCAGGAGGGGTCGGCCAAGGTGACCGACTTCGGGATCGCCCGCACGCTCGAGGAGGATGGTCTCACGGCCGATGGCCGCGTGCTCGGGACCACCGACTACGTCTCCCCCGAGCAGGCCCTGGGCCAGCACGTCACCGGGCAGTCCGACCTCTACTCGCTGGGGATCGTGCTCTACGAGATGCTCACCGGCGAGGTGCCCTTCAAGGGCGAAAGCCAGGTCGCCGTCGCCATGAAGCACGTCCGTGAGCAGCTTCCGGATGTCCAGGCTAAGCGCCCCGAGGTGTCGGCGGCACTGGCCTCGGTGATCGACACCGCGACCGCCAAGCGCGAGGACGACCGGTACGCCGATGATGCCGAGCTGATCGCCGACCTCGAGGATGTGCTCGCGATCGAAACCGCCCGCAGCGGGAGCGCGACCGGCGAGGTCACGAGCGTGCTCCGGACGCTGCCCTCAGGCACGCAGTCACGCATCCCCTGGCGCCTGCGCCATCCCGCCGTGCTGATCGTCACCCTGCTCGTGCTGGCGACGATCATCGTCGGCGGGGCCGTCTTCCTGGTCGGGCGCACTCACCACGGAACCGGGAAGCTGCCCCAGGCCGCGCCCAAGCAGACCCCGCACCAGGTCTCCCTGTGCGTGAGCTGCGCCCACGATTACAACCCCGATGCTCTCTCCGGCCCCAAGGATCAGCACCCCAACACGGTCGGGCTGGCCATCGACGGCAACCGCAACACCGCGTGGACGACCGAGACCTACTACCAGGATTCGCTGGGCAAGCCCGGCGTCGGCATCTACGTTGACGCCAAGCCGGGTGTCGCGGCCCGCTCGATGATCATCGACACTGCTACCCCCGGGTACTCCGTGGTCATCTACGGCAGCCGCACCCGTCCCAACCCCAACGCCTTCAGCACCGGATCCGACGCCTGGGTCCAGGTCGGATCCAACTCCAGCGTCCAGCGCACGCAGACGATTCGGCTCAACACCGCGGACGTCCCCTACCGGTACTACCTGGTCTGGATCACCAAGCTTGGCGGCCACAATCAGGTGGCGGTCAACGAGATCGCCCTCTACACGTAGCATCCCTCGGACGGCCTCGCGCTATCGCCCGGCCCGGCCCGGCACCGACATCCGGCGGCGGTACGGCGCAGCCGGTGCTCGGACCCGCGCTATAAGGGCACATCTGACCACACCTGAACGTCGGCGCCGAGGTGAGGTCGATTCACGTCGGAATTCGAAGCGGCGATCCCACACCCCCTCAGCCACGTCCGAGGTGTGGGCAAAAGCGGCCGTTTAGAGGCCGCTCGGATGCGGCGACGGGCGCGAAGAGCCAGACCGCTTCCTCAGAGCCAGACCGCTTCCTCAGAGGCAGACCGCTTCCTCAGCACCCTTGACACATAGCCAAGCTATGCCTATTCTCACTAGGCATGCCGAACGACGCGCTCAACGGTCAGCTCGATCCCCTCATCCTGGCGACGGTCGCCGACGAGCCCGCGCACGGCTACGCCATCCTCGGGCGACTCAAGGAGCGCAGCGCGGGCGCCTTTGACCTCGCGGAGGGAACGATCTACCCGGCGCTGCACCGCCTCGAGCGCGATGGCCTGCTCGACAGCGACTGGTCGACCGAGAGCGGGCGACGACGGCGCGTCTACGGGATCACCCGCGCGGGCCGGTCCGCGCTCGAGGTCAGGCGCCGTGAGTGGGGCCACTTCGCCCAGGCCGTACAGGCGGTGTTCGGATGACGTGGCTCGACGGCCTCGGCGATGAGCTGCGCGCGCGGGGCGTTCCGCCGACCGAACGCCAGCGGATCGTGCTCGAGCTCCGCGATCACATCGAGTGCGAGCCTGGCTGCGAGCAGCGGCTCGGCGATCCCCGGGCGCTCGCGGGCACATTCGCCGACGAGCTCGCCACTTCACGGGCGCGCGGTTCCGCGCTGTGGGCGTTCGGCGCCCTCGCTCTGGCGGCGGTCTGCCTGATCGTCTCGCAGACCGCGCTCGGCGCCGCCGGCGGCTATCCGGGCTTCACGCGCGGGATCTCGCTGGTGCTCTTCGTACCGGCGTTCTTCGGGCTCCTCGTCGCCTCCCAGGTAGCGCTGGTCGCCGGTTGCCTGGCGCTGGTGAGAGCGGCCCGGCGCCAGCATGAGCTCAGCCTGCCGGCGGCCGAGATCGAATTGCTCGAGCGGCGCACCCGGATCGCACTGCTGGCGGGGCTGGCCACGATCGCCGGCCTGGCGCTGTACCTGATCGATTTCGTGCGCCTGCTCCCCGGCTGGTACGTGGCCCTCGTCGCCGGACTGGGCCTCGTCGCCGCGACCGCGATGTCGGTGGCCTACCGGAGGCTCACCCGCGCCCAGACCATCGTGTCGGAACGTCCCGGGGAAGCCGGCGACGTCTACGACGACTTGCCCATTCTCGACTGGCGCTGGCTGCGTCAGCGGCCGTGGCTGCTGGGGGTGATCGGCTCGCTCGTGGTTTGCCTGGTGACGATCGGCGTCGGCACCAACGCCGAGCGATCGCTGATCGAGGGTGTGGAGCGCGGGGTCGCCGAGGGCTTGTTCGCGGCGATCGGCTTCGTGTTCCTCGGGCGCGCCGTCGGCCTCATGCCCCCCAGGACACCCCCACGGCCTGACCGTCAGTAACGGTGGGCGCGCTCGGCGGCGTGGCGCTCCAGCGCCAGCTCGACGAGGCGGTCCAGGAGCTCGGAATACGAGATCCCGCTGGCCGCGAAAAGCGAACCGAACACGCTGGTCTGCGTGAACCCGGGCATCGTGTTGAGCTCGTTGACCAGGACCTCGTCGCCGACGATGAAGAAGTCGACGCGCGCCAGTCCCGTGCAACCGGACTTGACGAACGCCTCCACGGCGAGCTCGCGGACGCGCTCGCGGACGGCCTCCGGGACCCGCGGGGGCACCAGCAAACGCATGCCTCCCGGCGAGTACTTGGCCTCGTAGTCATACCAGCCGTCCTCGCCGGCGGCGAGCAGGATCTCACCGGGCTCGGAAGCGATCGGATCCTGGTTGCCGATCACCGAGCACTCCACCTCTCGTCCGACGGCCGCCGCCTCGACGATCGCCAGCGAGTCGTGCGTAAACGCGGTATCGAGGGCCGGCCCGAGCTCCTGGGCATCGGCGACGCGGACGATCCCGACCGAGGATCCCAGGCGAGCGGGCTTGGCGAACACGGGCAGCCCGAGCGCCGCGAGATCACGCTTGACCGCCTCGGGATCCTGTCGATAGTCGGGCTCGCGCACGGCCCGATAGTCGACCTGGGGGATCCCGGCGCGCGCCATGAGCTCCTTGAAGACGACCTTGTCCATGCACAGCGCCGAGGCCAGGACCCCCGCTCCCACGTAGGGGACGTCGAGGCACTCGAGCAGTCCTTGAACGGTCCCGTCCTCGCCGAACGGCCCGTGCAGAACCGGGAAGACGACATCGAAGTCCGCCAGCCCACCCCCCAGGCGCACGGTCATGACCTCGGCCTCCCCGGCACGGCGCCAGACGCCGTCGCGTCCGATCTCGATCGCCGTTACCTCGTGCCCGGCTGCCTGCAGTCCTTCGGCGACCGACGCCGCGGAGGCCAGTGACACGTCGTGCTCTGAGGATCGGCCGCCCGCGAGCACGGCCACGTGACGTGGGATCATTGACCGGGGGTGGTCGAGCTCGACGAGCTCGTCGTGGGCGTCGTCGACGAGCTCTTGGTGGTGGTCGTGGAGCTACTCGAGGACGTTGGCGACGGCGTGAACTGTCCGACGGTGATCGTCACCGTGCTCCCCTTCTTCTGGGTCGAGCCACCGCCCGGGCTCTGGGAGAGAACGGTCCCGTCCTTGCTCTGATTCTTGACCGCCTTGGTCCTACGAGCGACCTTGAAGCCCGCTGCGGTCAGCGCGTTGGCGGCGCCGTTGGCAGGATCGCCGACCACCGGCGGGACGGTGGCCGTCGTCGGCGCGGTGGCCACGACGATCGTGACCGTCGAGCCCGTCGCCTGAGTCGATCCCCCGCCGGGACTCTGGCTGATCACGTCACCCGGAGAGACACTGCTCGAGGTCTGGTTTGTGGTGTTGACGTTGAAGCCCGCCGCCGAGAGCTGGTTGGTGGCCGAGGCCTGGGTGTCGCCGGTGACGTCGGGGACCCGCTTGGCCGGGGGGCCGGAGGAGACGAACAAGGTCACCCCGGTCCCGGGAGGCAATGATCGACCGGCCGGCGGATCGGTCCCGGTCACCTGCCCCGCCGGGAACGCTGTCGAGGTCTGCCCCACGGTGTGACTGACCTTGAGGTGGGCGTGGGTCAGCGACTTCGTCGCGGCCGCGCTCGACAGGCCCTTCACCGTGGGGACGGTGACGTTGGACGGCCCCTGAGAAACGGTCACCTGGACCGTCGAGTGCTTGTCGGCCTTGGTGCCCCCGGCCGGGCTCTCACCGATCACCGTGCCCGTCTTCTGGCTGCTGTTGGTGTACAGGGGCGAGACCTGGAAGCCCGAGTCCTGCAGGACCGTCCGCGCGGTGTTGAAGGGCTCGCCGGTCACCGGCGGGACGGCCACCTGCTTGGGGCGCGTGACCAGGTACGCCGTGACTCCGCCCCCGGCGAGCAGGAGCAGGATCAGTGCTCCCACGATCCAGGGCAGCCAGTTGCGGCCCCCGGGCTCGTCCTCGGGCGCCAAGCTGTAGGCGCCGTCGCCATTGCCGGTGGGATCCGGGTACACCGGCAGATCGGCGAGCGCCGCGCCCGCGCCTCCGCCGGCTGCCCCGGCAGCCATCACCGCGGCCATGCTGGCGGTGTTCTGTCCAGCGGCTCGGGAGACGATCGCCGTGCGGCAATGCTCGAGTACCTCGATCAGTTGGTCGGCGTTCTGGGGACGGTCGGCGGGGTTCTTGTTGAGCACCCACAAAACGGTTTGCTCGAGCTCGGGGGGGACATCGGGGTTGATCTCGTGCGGCGGGATCGGCGCCTCGGATACGTGCTTGAGCGCGATCGTGACTGCGGACTCGGCGTCGAAAGGCACTCGCCCGGTGAGCATCTCGTAGAGCACGATCCCGATCGAGTACAGGTCGGAGCCGGCCTCGACCGAGCGGCCCTGGGCCTGTTCGGGGGACAGGTATTGCGCGGTCCCCATGATCGAGCCGGTCTCGGTCATGTCCGAGGCTCCGGCGCGAGCGATCCCGAAGTCGGTCACCTTCGCATGGTCGGAGTCGTCGACGATCACGTTGTGGGGCTTGAGGTCACGGTGAATCACGCCTCGGCGGTGGGCAAAGCGCGCCGCCTTGAGGATCTGGATGGTGATGTCGATGGCGCGCAGGGGATCGAGCGGAGCCTCCTGGCGGATGATCTGCTTGAGCGAGCGCCCCGGCAGGTATTCCATCGCGATGTAGTAGGTGTCGTCGAAAGACCCCCGGTCGTAGACGCTGACCACGTTGGGGTGCTGGAGACCGGCCGCCGCTTGGGCCTCGCGCCGGAAGCGCTCCACGAAGTCGGGATCCTCGGCAAAGCGCCGGTACAGCAGCTTCAGCGCGACCTTGCGCCCCAGCTGCTGGTCCTCGGCTAGGAACACGTCGGCCATCCCGCCCGCGCCCAACCGTGAGACGACCCGGTAGCGGCCGTCGATGAGCGTGTCGGGAGTCGGCTCCGCCACGGTTACTTGCCCTCGTCGAGCAAGGTCTGCACGACCTGCTTGGCGATCGGTGCCGCCACGGTTCCCCCAAAGCCTCCCTGGGTGCGTTCGATCGTGACCGCGATCGCGACCTTGGGATTCTGGATCGGGGCAAAGCCGATGAACCACGGCTGGGTCAGGTTCGAGCCCGCCAGCCCGACCGAGGCCGTCCCCGTCTTGCCGGCGAACGGGATGTTGTTGCCCAGCTGGGCGGGGGTACCCGTTCCCTCGTCGACCACCGTCCGCATCATCTGGGCGACCTCGTTCGCGGTCGAGGGCTTCATCACCTGGTGATAGACGGCCGGGTTGATCGACTGGACGGTGCGGCCATCCTGATCGACGACCTTGGAGGTGAAGCGGGGCTTCATCAACTTGCCGCCATTGGCCACGGCGGCGGCCACCATCGCCATCTGCAGCGGCGTGACCTCGAGCCCGCCCTGACCAATGGCGATGCGCCCAATGTCCTCGTTGGGACTCCCGGGCGGATACGGGCGGCCCCGGGGTGAGAACGGCTGGCTGACGCTGATCTGGTTGGCCGGGTAATCCAGCGGCGGCTTTGCGTAGAACCCGAAGCGCTTCATGTACTTGGTCATCGTCGCCCTGCCGAGGTTCTCCGCCACCTGCGCCCAGACGGTGTTGACGGAGTAGGTGAGCGCCGTCGTGAGGCTGATCGGCCCGAATGCCTGGTTGTTGTCGTTGGAGAGCGGCACCCCGGAGATCGTCACCGGTGAGCGTCCGTTGACGACCGAGTTGGGCGTGTACTTGCCGCTGTCGATGGCAGCGCTCGCGGTCACCACCTTGAAGGTCGACCCCGGCGGATACCCGGACTGCGTGGAGCGGTTGAACTGCGAGGCGCCGCCGGCGCTCGAGTTCGGGTGGTTGTCGTTGTAGGACGGGTTGGCGTACATGACGAGGACGGCGCCGGTCTGTGGGTTCAGCGCCACGACGGATCCCACACGCCCGGCGAGCTGGTCGATGGCGACCTGCTGGGCCTTGGGGTCAAGCGTCGTGTCGACGTCGTCGCCGACCTGCCGCGGGCCGTCCAACGGCCCGAAAATCGAGCTCAGGCCGGTTTTCACGCCTCTGAGCTCAGGGCCCCGAGAGAGCTCCAGGCCGGAGGCGCTGCCCTCGGCCAGGTTGGAGTACCCGACCGCCTGGGCGAACGTGTTGGCTGTGGGGTAGGTGCGTCCCCATGTCCCACCCCCCTTGGCGACCGAGCGAGCCAGCACGGTGCCGTCGTCGGCGAGGATCCGCCCCCGCTGGACCTTGAGCTCGTCGACGAGCGTGCGCTGGTTGAGCGGGTTGTTGTTGAGCGCCGAGGCCGAGAACACGGTCCAGCGCGTGGTCCACACCAGCAGCAGCGCGAACAGGAGCACGAACAACCCGAAGAGCTTGTAGATCTGCGCGCTCATCGAGTGGCCGGCCTTCGGCTTCGATCAGAAACCAGCAGCAGGATGGCCACGAGCACGAAGTTGGCGACGATCGAGGAGCCGCCGTAGGAGATAAATGGCAGCGTCACCCCCGTCAGGGGAATCACGCGTGTGACCCCGCCGACAATCACGAACACTTGAAGCGCGAACACCGCCGAGAGCCCGACGGCCAGGAGCGTCGAGAACGAGTCGCTGGCCAGCACGGCTGTCTTGAAGCCCCGGGCGACGAACAGCAGGTAGGTGAGGAGCACGGCGGCCGCCCCAAACAGGCCGAGCTCGTCGGTGATGACGGCGTAGATCATGTCGGTCTGTGGAGCCGGGAGCAGGTACGCGACGGGATGGGACCCCGGGAAGGTGAGCGCGGCCTCGCCGAACCCCTGCCCGAAGAGCCCACCGGCGGCCTGGGCAAACATGGAATTAGCGACCTGGAAGCTCCCCCCGATGCGGTGGTAGAGCTGGTAGTTGAAGGGGTGAAGCCACGCCTGGAC
>JBAPXO010000628.1:0-13499 GCA_049284255.1 Solirubrobacteraceae bacterium
GCTCACGGCTGGACCGCCTCTCCGGACATGGGTTGGGAAAGCCCGATCGCCGCCTGGTCGAGTACTGGGCGCACGAGGCGTCGTTGATCCCGGTCGAGAACTGGCCGCTATTTCGGTGGCGGATGCAGACGGTCGAGCGTGAAGCATGGGGATCGATCAGCCGCGTCGCCCGTGACCAGCCCGACTTGGTGGCGCAGACCCTGCAGCTCGTTGCCGAGCAGGGCCCGATCCGCGCCCGCGACACCGGCGCGGTCAGGCCGCCTCCCCGGCCCGGGCACATGTGGAACTGGCATGAGGGCAAGGTCGCGCTCGAGTACCTGTTCTTCACCGGGCAGGTCGCCGCGGCCAGCCGAGTCAACTTCGAACGCCTCTACGACACGGCCGACCGTGTCCTCCCAGCCGAGGTCCTAGACCAGCCGGCCCCGCCCGTCGAGCAAGCCCAGCGCGAGCTGGTCAGGATCGCCGCGCGCGCGCTCGGCGTCGCCACCGAGCCCGACCTCGGCGACTACTTCCGGTTGCCACGCGCGGACTCCAAGGCGCGCGTAGCCGAGCTCGCGCAGGCCGGCGAGCTCACCCCGGTCAGCGTAAAAGGCTGGGACGCTCCCGCCTACCTGTGGCCCGGCGCCCGCGAGCCTCGTCGGCTGCACGCCCGGGCGCTGCTGTCGCCCTTTGACTCGCTGATCTGGTTTCGCCAGCGCACCCAGCGGCTGTTCGGCTTCAGATACCGGATCGAGATCTACACCCCGGCCGCCAAGCGGGTGCACGGCTACTACGTGCTGCCCTTCCTGCTCGGGGACACGCTCGTCGCGCGCGTCGACCTCAAATCCGATCGGCTGCGGGGTGCGCTCCTCGTCCAAGGCGCCTTCGCCGAGGCCGGGGTCAACGCGCCCGAGGTCGCCGGGGCGCTCGCGCTCGAGCTTGAAGAGGTTGCGGGCTGGCTCGGACTCGACGAGATCTCGGTCGCCCCCAACGGCGACCTCGCGGGCGAGCTCGCAAGCGCGCTCGCCTGAGCTGGGCGATCGTCCGGCCGATACTCAGGCCAGTGGCTTCTCGCCCCAGAAGGAGGCGACCGGATTGCCGTTGAAGTTGGCGATCTCGACGTAGCCCTCTGACTCGTACAGTCCGCGCGCCCGTTGCTGCTTAGGCCCGGTGTCAAGCCGGACGACGGTATACCCCAGGGAGCGGGCGCAATCCTCGAGCGCGTACAGGAGCCCTCGGGCGACCCCCTGGCCCCGAAACTCGGGAGCCACGTACATCTTCTTGATCTCACAGGCGCGCGCATCCAAGCGCTTGACGCCACCGCAGCAAGCGGGCGCACCGCCTAGATAGCCCACCAGAAAGGCGCCCGCCGGAGGGCTCAGCTCGGTCGCCCCGGCGCGCGGCATGGCGTCACCGTCGAGGTCCAAGCCGTCATACATCTCCGAGATCTCGTCGCGCATCGCCTGCGCGAGCACGCCCCCGTCGCCGGCGTCGACGCGGCCGCGGGCGAACTCAATCGGAGCGGAGGCAGGCATTTTCAAGACGGTAGTCGGTCGCCCCCGGAGCGACGGCGCTGAACCGGGAGGCCAGTACCCTGGATGGGATGAGCGACGCCCAGGTGAAGGCCAGCGAGAGGACGAGCGAGGCCCCCGCCGAGGTCCGTGATCGCCTGCTAACCGCATGGCGAGGCGAGATCCTCGCCGGAAGCGTCTATGACCTGATCGCCCGCCGGCTCCCTGACCGGGAGGCCGACATCCTGCGGCGGATGGCCGAGGCCGAGAGCAGCCACCGCCAGCGGCTCGAGCAGCGGATGCGAGAGGTCGGCGTGGCGGTCCCGGATCCGGCCTCGGTCCGCGTGCCGGTGTGGCTCCGACTGCAGGCGCGCATCGCCCCCATAGACCGGCTCCTCGCCGCGCGGGAGGCCGCCGAGGACGAAGAGGTCGACGATCTTTACAAGCGCTCCACCGGGGACCCGGCCACCGACCGGCTGTTGCGTGAGATCCGCAAGGAGGAGCGCTCGCACTCGATGGCCGTGGCCGAGCTCAGGGCCGGAGGGGGCCGGGACGGCTCCGACGACGCCGAGACCGCCAACGGATCACCCGAGGTTTCGCTGCCCCCGCGCACCCCACCACCGGACCTCGGCGACGGGCCACCGATGGCTCTCCCCGGAGCCCGGGCACGCCTGGACCGCATCCTCGGTCGCGAGAAGTGGCACCGGAGCGGAGGAAGCTGGATCTCGGGGGCAATCTACGGGGCCAACGACGGTCTGGCGGCCGTGTTCGGGATCGTTGCCGGCGTATCGGGCGCGACCGGCGGGTCGGGCGCCGTTCTCACCGCCGGACTGGCGGGAGCGATCGCATCCGCGCTGTCGATGGCGACGGGAGCGTTCCTCGCCGAGCGTTCGGAGGCCGAGGTGGTGGCGGCCAACCTGGAGCGCGAGCGCCAGGAGATCACCGAGCACCCCGAGGAGGAGAAGGAAGAGCTGTCGCTCTTCTACCAGCTCAAGGGGATCGAGGAATCGACCGCCGACGAGCTTGCCGAGCAGCTCTCCAGACGCCCCGACGCCATGCTCCAGGCGCTCGCCGCCGAGGAGTTCGGCGTGACCGCCGCCGCCGATAGCGATCCGGCCCAGGCGGCGCTGGCGGCCGGGGTTTCGACCGGCCTGGGGGCGATCGTGCCCGTGATCCCGTTCATGATCACCACCGGTACGGCGGCGATCGTGGCCGCGGCGATCGTCTCGCTGGTGGCTCACTTCCTGGTCGGCGCCGCGAAATCTCTGGTCACGCTGCGCACGTGGTGGTCGGCGGGTCTGGAGATGACGCTCGCCGGCGTGATCGTGGGCGGGGCGACGTTCCTGATCGGGCTCGCCCTCCCAACCTGATCGGCTGGCGCGGCCGTCAAGTGTCCAGCAGCTCGGCCAGCCGGGCGCTTAGCGTGGCGACCTCGGCCTCAAGCGCGGCCACCCGCGACTCCAGGCCGGGCGCTGCGCCGTCGACCTCGGCGGCCGCGCCGGCGTCTGCCAAGCCACCGCCCTCGAGGTCGGCATCGACCCAGGCGGCCTCCGCCGGCGCCTCCCCTTCGGAAGCGAGTGGGCCCTCTCCCCCCAAGAGGTGGCGGTAGCGCTCCTCCTTCTGACCTGGACGCCGCGCGACGCGCTCGGCGTACCCGCGGTCAGCGAGCTCGCCGAGGATGCGCTCAATCTCCGCCAGGGATGCGATATGGGCCATCCGCTCGCTCCTTGCCTTGAGCTCGCCGGGGGTCTGGACGCCTCGCAGCAACAGGACGCATAGCACCGCTAGCTGCTCACGATCGAGCCCCAACCCCTCCTCGGCGAGATGCCGGAACTTGATCGCGCGCGAGGTGTGACCGCTCGCCAGGCGCGCCAGCCCGTAGTTCGTTAGCCGGGATGCCGCCGCACGGACCTCGTCCTCGGAGTAGCCGGTGACGGGATCGCGGTTGGTCGACTGGTTGCAGGCCAGGCGAAGAGCGTTCAGCGACAGCGGGTACTGATCGGGGGTCGTCCAGCGCTTCTCGATCAGGCACCCCAGCACCCGCTGCTCGACGGCGGTCAGCTCTGAGAAGTGCACACGGCGAGAATAAACCGCGGATCACCCGCCCGGACCGCGAGTCGCGGGCTCCAAGCGAGGCGCCACTAGACGAAGGTCTAGGTGGTTCTGGATCTTTGACCGATCCAGGACAGAGCCTCAGATGTCGTAATCGAACTCATGTACCGCTCCCGATGGCTGAGGCGGAGCGCTCCCGCTGCCCTGATATGCCTGCTGGTCAGCGGCTGTGCGATGGGTTCGCACGCCGGCGGATCGGGCGCGGCGCATGCGGTCTCCCTGAGCCTGGTAGCGCCAACCAGCGGAGCGACGGTCGGCGTGCGTGAGATCGAGGTCGTCGGCAACGTGACCCCGGCCGGAGCAGCCGTGACCGTCGGCGGACAGCCCGCGAAGGTCTCGGGTGGAGCGTTCAAGCAGACGCTGCGGCTGAGCCTGCCGAGCACCACGATCCAGGTCAGCGCGAGCGCTCCTGGCCTCACGCCCGCGACCGCCAGCACGACGGTCCATTACAGCTCGACTCTGGCGGTGGCGCTCACTGTCGCCCACCGCGCGATCTGGACGCCCACACGCACACACGCATCGGGTCATTCGGGGATCGCGACGGCTTCCGGTGCCGGCGTGGTCGCGCTCAAGGCAGAACTGGCCAAAGCCGCCCGCTCACAGGAAGCCGCCACCAAGCCCACGGCCGACGCCACCCACAACTCTTCGCCCGCGTCCACTCCACAGGCGACAACGACTCAGCCCTCGGCGCCCACCACGACTCAGCCCTCGACGCCCGTCGCCCAGGCGCCGGCCTCCACGCCACCTGCCACCACGCCGACATCCTCGTCGCCCACCCCGACCCCGAGCTCGAGCCAGCCCACCGCCGCCGAGGTCAAACAGGAGTACCTGGAGAGCTGCATCCGGGGAGACGGGGGAAAGTCTGCGACCGCCTACTGCACTTGCATGTACGGCCACATGCACTCGACCGGAGCTCTCTCCACCCGCGCTGACATCCAGACCCTGCAGCGCGACCTCAAGCGCTACAACGCCACTCACAATCCCGCGGCACTGCCGGTAAGCATCCGCAATGCGATCATCGCTTGCGTCTCCAAGCTCCCCGACGCCCCCCTGCCGCTCTCCGGGCTCGGACACCACTCGGCCGTCCCGCCGTCGCCGACCGGAGACGGCTCGCCGACCACTACGACTTCGTCGTCCGGTTCCAGTCTCACTCCCACCTACGAGCCGAGCTCACGCTGAGCGCTCCACGAGCGCAATCTCGCGCTCTCCCTCGCCCTCGACCTCCCAGCGACCACGCCGCCACGTGATGCGGCCACCATCGGGCAGTCGCGCCGCGGTGGCCGCGAGCGGGGGCGATCCCCACAGGGTCGCGACCAGCGGCCGCTCAATCTCAGGAATATCTCCGAGCCCGCTCGCCACGGCGGCGGCGGGATAGGAGATGACGATCGAACCGGCCCGCACCCAGACGGGGATGCGCTCGAGCGGTGCCGAGATGACCACGTCGCCCCCGCCCCGAACCCGGCGTCCCGACCACGTCTCGATCCAGTCACCTCGGGGGAGCGGGACCTCACGCTCCCTCGCGTCCTCCTCGAGCACCGGGGCGACCCACAGCGCCGGTCCGTAGCCGTAAGCGTCAGTGATCGTCCACCCCCGCGGATCGGCCGGATCAAGGAGGCAGAGCGGGCGGATGATCGGCAGCCCGGTCCGTGATGCCGTAAGCGCGGCCGCACGTACGTAGGGCACGAGCTGCTCGTGCAGCGTTACGTAGCCGCGGTACAGATCCATGACATCACCGCCGTAGTGCCATGGCTCCTGGGGCATGCGCGAGTGGGCGTGCATCAGCGGCGTGAAACACCCGAACTGCAGCCAGCGCACGAGCAACTCCGGCGGGCAGCGCTCGACCAGGCGATGCCCGAGGTAACCGCCGATGTCGTGTGAGAAGTTCGAAATTCCGCTCAGGGCCGCGCTCAGGGCCGCGACCACGAGCACCCGCAGCGACCAGAAGTCCGACACCTGATCCCCGCCCCAGGTCAGCCCGCTCGCCTGCTGGCCCGCCCACCCGCTGCGCCCGAAGAGCACGCCCGCGCCCGGGTGGACTTCATCGAGTGCCCGCTGCAAGCACTCACGGTGCAGCCCCCCGAGCGCCCACGCGGCCTGCGCGCCGACGCGGCCGTCGGCCAGGCGCACGTGGTCGGCGACGTAGTAGCCGTCGCCATCGTCGGCCTTGATCCCCTCCACCCCCAGCTCGAGGATCCGTTTGGCCGACTCGCGCCACCAGCGCTCGGCCTCGGGACTGGTGAAGTCCACCAGCGACCCCTTGCCCATCCACCATTCCGACACGAACGGCGATCCATCGGGCTCGGAAACGAAGTGTCCGGCCGTGGCCCCCGGAGCGTAATTGGAGGCGGGCTCGGAGTGGAGGCGCTCGGAACCGGACTGGGGCGGGATCTGCCCGTTCCGCGAGTTCAGGTTGACCCATGGCGTCACCCAGACGACGGTGCGCACGCCGTCCCCGCGCAGCCGGGCCACCATGCCCCGGGCATCCGGGAACTGGAATGGGTTGAACTCCCAGGTGTTGTACTGGGTCGCCCACGGGGAGTCGATCACGATCGCGTCCAGGGGAATGCGATGGCGCCGAAAGCCCTCGTAGTCGTCGATGACGTCCTCTTGATGCTCGTGGACGTCGCGGCTCTTCCAGAAGCCGTACGCCCACTCGGGCAGCCGCGCCGGAAACCCGGTCAGCCGGCAGAGTTCGCGCAGCCGCGCCGCCGGCGTGCCCTGGCAGAGGATCTCGAGCTCCAGCGGCCCGGCATGAGCCCGCGTCGAGACCGAGATCCGGTCACCGGAGAGCTCAAAGCGGGTTCCGTTGGCGTCGGTCCGGCACCACACGGCGTATCCGCGGCTCGAGAGCAGCCACGGCATGGGCGCGCAATCGCCCTGCGGGATTCCGCCCTCTGAGAGCATCTCCGGTGGGCAGTCGGGACCGGTGTAGCGACGATCGGCGCCGAGCTGGATGTCCCGGCCGCTCTGATCGAGCCGGGTGTGGTGGCGCGCCCCGAGCCCAACCAGCCGCTCTTCGGAGCGCCGGTCCCAGTCCAGGCCGATGCGCAACGGGTGGCCTGTGGCGTGCAGCCAGAGCGAGACGCGGTCGACCGCGGTGATCTCGAGCCCCACCCTGGCCTCCCGCTTGCCCGGCAGGCGGAAGACGAGCGCGACGCCGCGCGGCAGAGGCTCGAGCGCGACGGCGTGCAAGGCTCGCACCGCCGGCGAGCGGACCTCGTTGGGCACGACGCCCTCGGTGAACTGAATGAAGCGATCGTTGGCGCTGCCGTCGGCCAGCCAGGCCCCGCCCGCACGCAGCATCCGGCGTCCACGCCGTCTGATCGTGAACGAAAACGGCTGCATCGCGATCTCGATCCGGACCGCGCCCGACTCAACCACCGCGGTGTCAACGCGGTCTGAGACCGACACCTCCGACGACGGCATGGAGACGGATTCGCCCGCTTGCACCCCCGCCATGCCTCCGTTCACGAAATGGTCACAGAAGATGAGCGCGTTCTTTACGGTTACCGCTGTTTGCAGGTTAATCCTGTGTCCATGAACGAGAATAGACGCGCCGACATGCATGTCCACTCGACGGCATCGCAACTAAGCAAGCTCGGCATCCAGCGCTCGCTGAGTCTTCCCGAATGTGCCACTTCACCCGAGGAGGTCTACGAGCTGGCCAAGCGCCGGGGGATGGATTTCGTGACCATCACCGACCACGACACGATCGCCGGTGCCCAAGCGATCGACTGCCTGCCAGACACCTTCCTGTCCGAAGAGCTCACGGTGTGGTTCCGGGATGAGCCCCAGGCGGTCCACGTCCTCTGTTACGGCATCACCCCCGACGACCACGAGTGGCTGCAGGCCCACAACAACGATGTCGAGACCTGCGCGTCCTACCTCCAGGAGCACGAAATCACCGCTGCGCTCGCGCACCCCTTCTACGCGGTCGAGGCGCCCCTGACCCCGCGCCACCGCCGTCGCCTCGCCCAGCTGTTCCCGATCTGGGAGACGCGCAACGGATCGCGCGCCAAGGAACTGAACCTGCCGGCGTTCGTGTACATCGAGACCCACGGGGGCACCGCCATCGGCGGGTCCGATGACCACGCCGGAATCGATATCGGCGCCACCTTCACCGAGACACCGCCCGCGGCCTCGCCGGCGGAGTTCCTCGCCCATGTGCGCGCCGGTCGGGCCAGCGCACACGGCGCCCAGGGGAGCGCTGCGAAGTGGACACACGCCGCGATGGCGCTGGCGATCCGCAGCCTCGACCTCGATGAGCCCGGCGAGGCGGACCCGGGCACCCTAGCCGCCCCCAATCCGGCGGCGGTCCTGAAGATCGTCGAGCGCGTGATGCGCGAGGGCGACGTCCGCCATGGCCAGGTCGGCACCGATCTGGGCGCCGAGGACGCCCGCGCGCTGCTGCGCTCGTGGCTCGCGGCCATGGATCTGGGAATAGACGAGGCCCGGCTGCTCGAGCTGCTGCAGAACGGAGACCTCAGCCATCCCGATCTCCTGCGCCGCGCCCGCCGGATCCACGAGCGCCGGCTCGCCCACTCGATGCACGAGCTGGTCGCGATGACCGAGAGCTCAACCGTCGACCTCCAGCGCTTCGCGACGGGCCTGTTCGATGCCTGCATTCCGGCCATCCCCTACGCCGCGGCCGCAGCCTTCCTGGGGCGCGAGAAGTTCAAGCTGACCCGCAGCGATGGCGACCGGCCGCGCGTCGCACTCGTCGCCGACGGCTTGGGCGCCATGCACGGCGTCACCCACACCATCCAGCAGATTCGCGAGCGTGGCGTCCCGGGTTACGACGTCGAGGTGATCGGCACCGATCCCGATGTCGACCGCCGCCTGAGCTCGGTGGCGGAGATCGACGTGCCCTTCTACCCGGGGCTCAAGCTCGGCGTCCCCAGCCTGCCGGCGATCGTCGAGGCACTGGCCGAGGGTCGCTACGACGTCGTCCACCTCTGCTCACCCGGGCCAGCGGGGATCGGCGCATGGTTGCTGGCCCGGGTCCTCGAGCTGCCGGTGATCGGCAGCTACCACACCGAGCTCGCCGCTTATGCCGGCCTGCGCTCGGGGATGGAGCAGCTCGAGCTGCTGGGCAACATCGCGCTGAGCACCTTCTACGGCGCCTGCGACGTCGTCCTTTCCCCGAGCCCGGCCACGGACGGCCGTCTTTCGGCGCTCGGGATCCCCGAGAACCGCATCGGCCGCTGGGACCGTGGTGTCGACCTTCAGCGCTTTGACCCGGGGTTGCGCACTCCCGGGCTGTTCGGTGGGGAGGTCAACGTCCTCTACGCCGGCCGCCTGACCCGTGAGAAAGGAGTTGACCTGCTTGCCGACGCGTTCGAGGCCGCCCGCCGCCACGACCCGCGGCTGCACCTGGTGCTCGCCGGGGGAGGGCCCGAGCAGGACGCCCTGACCGAGCGCTTGGGCGACAGTGCGACCTTCCTGGGGTGGCTGACCGGCCAGGACCTGGCTCGAGCCTACGCCAGCGCCGACGCGTTTCTGTTCGCCAGCCGCACCGACACCTTCGGGCAAGTGATCCTCGAGGCGCAGGCCAGTGGCCTTCCGGTGGTGGCCGTCGACGAGGGTGGTCCCGCGTCGCTGGTCGCAAATGGGGAGACGGGCCTACTCGCCCAACCCGACGCCGGCGCACTCGCCGCGTCACTGCTGAGTGTGATCCACACCCCGCAGCTGGCACAGCGTCTGCGCAAGTCGGGCCTAGCCGTCGTCCGCGAGCGCACCTGGGAGGCGTCGATGCGCCGCCTGGCCGCCGGTTATCGGACGGCCCTGCTACGGGCTCCCGCGCCCGGGCAGATCCGCGCCGCTTAGCCCTAGCCCTACGGCGCGGCGGGCGCGTAGACTGCAGCGCCCCGCCGGCGAGCGGGTTCTGCGCTTTGATCACCGACGCCATAGTTCCCGTGGCGGGGCTCGGTACCCGTCTGCTCCCCGCGACCCGCTCGGCTCCCAAGGAGATGCTGCCGGTCGTCGACAAGCCGGTCGTCCAGTACGTCGTCGAGGAGCTCGCGGACGCCGGCGTGACCCGCGTCCTGCTGGTGACCGGACGGCGTAAGCGCGCGATCGAGGACCACTTCGACGGCGACCCGACGCTCGGCCTGAACCCCATTCCAGGAGACGGCCTGCAGCTGCTCTATACGCGCCAGAGCCGTCCCGCGGGGCTGGGCGATGCCGTCGCCCACGGGGAGGGATTTGCGGGCGGCGGCGGCGACGTGGTCGTCGCGCTCGGCGATGCCATCATCGAATCTCCGGCGGCGGGGAGCCGGCCCGGGATCGTCGCCCGGCTGATCGAGGCCCACGAACGCCACAGCGCGAGCGCCACGCTGGCGGTGACCGAGGTGGCCACCGAGGAGGTCGCCAACTACGGCATCGCGCTCGGCTCGCCGCTCGCCGAGGGCGTGCTCGAGGTCTCCCGGCTCGTCGAGAAGCCCGCTGCGGGCTCGGTCGATAGCCGGCTGGCCGTCGCGGCTCGGTACGTCCTCGGTCCCGACGTGTTCACGGCGCTGCGCGACGTGACTCCCGACGCGCGTGGCGAGATCCAGCTCACCGACGCGATCCAGGCGGTCATCGACGGCGGGGGCCGCGTCCTGGCCGTGCCGCTGCGCGCCGGCGAGCGCCGCCACGATATCGGCACCGTCGAGGGCTACTGCTCCACCTTCCTCGACCACGCGCTCCGCCATCCCGTACTCGGCGAGCGGCTGCGGGCGCACGCCGCGGCGGTCCTCGATGAGCGCTGACTCTCGCCTGCAAGCGGGAGTCGCGGTCGGCCAGGCGAACGCCCGCGCCGCGCTTGCCGGCAATCCTTCCGACGGGTACGGCGGGGCGGTGCTCGCGCTTGCGCTCCCCGGTCCCCGCGCCACCGTCACGGCCCGGCCGGCTCAGTCCCTGACCGTGGACCCTGATTCCGAGCTGATCCGCGCCGCCGCGCTGCGCCTGGCCCAAGATCACGCCCCGGAGGCGGCTCGGACCGAATTGCGTTGGACGACGACGATTCCTCGGTGCGTCGGCCTCGGGGGTTCGAGCGCGATCGTGATCGCGACGCTCAGGGCGCTGGGCGATCTCTATGGCGTGCGCCTCGAGCGCCCCGAGCTCGCCGAGCTCGCGCTGGCGATCGAGGTGGAGGACCTGAACATCGCCGCCGGGCTGCAGGACCGGGTCGCCCAGGTCTACGGCGGCGTCACGTTCATGGACTTCTCGAGACGGCCGCACACCTACGAGTCGCTGCACGCGTGCGAGCTCCCACCGTTGGTGGTCGCCTGGCGGGCCGATGCCGCAAGCGCCTCGGGGGGCGTGCACGCCCCCCTCCGAGAGCGATTCGAGCGAGGCGAGCCGACGGTGCTCGATGCGCTCGCCGAACTTGGAACGCTCGCCCGCGGAGCCCGTGAAGCGCTGCGCGGCGCAGATCACGAGCGATTTGCGCACTGCGTGAACGCCAGCTTCGACGCACGGCGGCAGATGCTCGACCTGGATCCCAATCATGTCGAGATGATCACCCGCGCCCGGGCCGCCGGCGCCAGCGCCAACTATGCGGGCTCGGGGGGCGCAATCGTCGCCGTCTGCACCGACGAGAGCCACCGCGAGCGCGTCGCGGGGTCGCTCGAGGAGCTTGGCTGCGGCACGCTCATGCCCGCGCTCTGACGGCGCCAGCCACTTGTAATCAGGAACACCTTGCAATTGGGTTTCGCTCGGCCTAGGGTCGGTGCCGATGCGGCTTCGCCAACTGTGGTCCTCGCTGGACACCGGGCAGCGGCGCACGTTGGCGATGATGCTCACCGTCGTCGCCGGCCTCCACGTGGTCGGCTTCGGCATCCTGATCGCGCTCGTCGGCCCCCACCACTACCGGCTCGGAGCGACGGGGGCGTTCACGATCGGCATCGGCGTGACGGCCTACACGCTCGGGATGCGCCACGCTTTCGACGCCGATCACATCTCGGCGATCGACAACACCACGCGCAAGCTGATGGCCGAAGGCAAGCGACCGCTGAGCGTCGGCTTCTGGTTCTCGTTGGGGCACTCGACGATCGTCTTCGGGCTCGCCTTTTTGATCTCGATCGGGGTACGGGCACTTGATGGCCCGGTCCGCAGCCACAACTCCAACCTGCATCACGTGACGACCTGGGTGGGGACGCTCGTCTCGGGCCTCTTCCTGTACGCGATCGCCGCGATCAACATCGTGATCCTGCTCGGGATCATCAGGGTCTTTCGTGAGATGCGCACCGGCCGCTACAGCGAGCGCGAGCTGGAGGAGCAGCTCAACAAGCGCGGCTTCATGAATCGCATCCTCGCTCCGCTGGTCAAGGCGGTTACCAGGCCGCGCCAGATGTATCCGATCGGGGTGCTCTTCGGGCTCGGCTTCGACACCGCCACCGAGGTCGCCCTGCTCGTCCTGGCGGGGGGCGCGGCCGGCGCCGGACTGCCGTGGTACGCGATCCTGTGCCTGCCGCTCCTGTTCGCCGCCGGCATGTCGCTACTCGACACGATCGACGGATCGTTCATGAACTTCGCCTACGGCTGGGCGCTCTCCAAGCCGGTGCGCAAGGTCTTCTACAACATCACCATCACCGGTCTGTCGGTGGCAGTCGCGGTCGTGATCGGGACGATCGAGCTCGGCGGCATCGCCGCTTCCGAGCTCAACCTGTCGGGTGCGTTCTGGAGCTGGTTCGAGAACATCGACATCAACTTGCTGGGCTTCATGATCGTCGGCATGTTCATCGCCACCTGGGCGATCGCGCTCACCGTCTGGCGCTGGGGCCACATCGAAGAACGCTGGTCCGCGCACCTGCACGACGCGAGTTAGGCAGAATCCGCGATAGCGCATGACCGTCGCTCCTGACGTTCCCCGATTGGTCGTCAGCAACCCCCAGGAGGCAATCCGGGCGTTGCGCGAGTCAGGGCTGCGACTGTCGACGGCCCGGCGGCTGGTCATCGAGGGACTGTTTGCCGCCGACGGTCCCGTGTCCGCTCCAGCGCTCGCGCTTCAGCTCTCACTCGACGAGTCCTCGGTCTACCGCAATCTCGAGGTCCTCGAGCGCCACGGACTCATCCGTCACGTGCATCTCGGCCATGGCCCGGGGCTCTACGCGCTCGTCGGACGCGACGACGGCGAGTACCTGTACTGCGAGCGCTGCGGCAAGGTCACGGTGCTGCGCGCCGACGAGCTCGAGACGGTGCGCGAGCACATCAAGAGCAGCTTCGGACACTCACCGCGCTTTACCCACTTCGCGATCGTTGGCATCTGCGACGAGTGCAGCGCCGACTCAGAGGCAAGCCCTTAGCCCCCTCACCGGGGCTCGAGGATCACCAGCGGGATCTCCCCGATGTTCACCGGCGCGGGGTTGGATCGGCTGCGGCTATTGGAATATCTCGGTCGTGCAGTCTCCGCCGGGGAGGTGGATCTCGTGCGGACGCGCACCGTCGGTCTGCTCGTGGAAGTCGACGAAGAAGTTCTCGTCGAGCGCGTAGGTGCCGTCGGGCTGACGGTCGAGCTTGGTGATCCACCCCTTCAGCTCGGGATAGAACTGGTTGTCCCACGTGGAGTAGAGCGAGTTCGAGACGTAAAGCCGCTCCCCGTCCAGGGAGTTCTGCAGCATCTGCGGGCCGCCGTTGAGGGGCCCCGGCGCCTTGGGATGGCCGCCCTCGTGACCCATGATTCCGCCCAGGTAGACCTGTGAGCGCAGCTTCGGCGCCCGCGGGTCGGAAACGTCGTAGTGGCGCAGGTCGCCGTGCAGCCAGTTTGAGAAGAACAGGTCCCTGTCGTCAAGCGAGAGCACGATGTCGGTGATCAGTCCGGGCACGCCGCCCTCCAGCGGCCAGCCCTCCAGCGGCTCGTTCTCGACCGCGATCACCGTCTCGGCATCCCACGCACCGTTGGCGCGGTAGAAGCGC
>JBAPXO010000629.1:0-6329 GCA_049284255.1 Solirubrobacteraceae bacterium
GCCTGTGACTGCTGCAGATAGGCGGTCTGCTTGGAGATGAACTGAACCGACTTGACGTGGGGCACGCCCAGGATCTCGGACTTGACCCGAGCCTCCTGCGCAGCCGTGGCGTTGGTCTTCATGTAGACGTCGACCTCGACCCGGCTGCGGACGGTGTCGGCGGCGCCGTTGGTGGCCTGGACGATCGGAATGAACACCCCGAGCACCAGCATGGTCACCAGGACGGTGGCCAGCGCGGCAAAACTCGGCGCGGCGCTGCGACGCATCGCGCGCACGGCCTCGCGCAGGAAGAAGCCGATCCGCATGGCCTACAGCCCGGGCGGTCGGGTCGAGGGGCTGCGGAGCCGGCGGGCGAGGTCTCGTGTCGACTCGTCGCGCGTGTATAGACCGGCGGCCTCGTCGCGGACGATGCGCCCGCGGGAAAGCTCCAACACGCGCCTTCGCATCTTGTCGACCATCGCCTGGTCGTGGGTGGCGACGACGACGGTGGTGCCGGTGCGGTTGATCCGGTAGAGCAGCCGCATGATGTCGATGCTGGTTTCCGGATCGAGGTTGCCGGTCGGCTCGTCGGCCAGCAGCAACGGCGGATGGTTGACGAACGCGCGGGCGATCGAGACGCGCTGCTGCTCGCCGCCTGAGAGCTGATCCGGGTAGTTGTGGAGCTTGGTCGACAGGCCGGTCAGGCGCAGAATGTCGGGGACCTTGGCGCGGATCTCCTTGCGCCCGCCGCCGGTGACCTGCAGGGCGTAGGCGACGTTGTTGTAGACGGTCTTGTTGGGCAGGAGCTTGAAGTCCTGGAAGACCACGCCGACGTTACGGCGGAAGTACGGAACGCGCTTGCGCGCAATCTGGTCAAGGTCGTGCCCGGCGACGCGGATGGTGCCGCTGGTCGGCTCGAGCTCCTTGATCAGCAGCCTCATGACCGTTGACTTGCCCGAGCCGGTTGAACCGACGAGAAAGACGAATTCGCCGCGGTCGACCGAGAAGGTGGCCTGGTCGAGTCCGACGTCGCCCGCGTAGAGCTTGGACACGCCGCGGAAGTCGATCACGCGGCGCGCGCTGGCCGGCGTCGCAGCCTGCGGACGGGCGTGGATCACGGGCGCCGCGAGGGCGCGCTTGCGCGAGCGGCGAGTGGTTTTCGATGAGGTAGCCATAGGGTGCGCGGAGCGTAGCGGCCACCCCCCGCCGCTGTCCCCTTTCAGAGGCGCTTGCAACGCGATTTGCAGGATCAAATCGCGGCCCACCGCTTTTCCCCGGATCGAGCGTCCGCGGTGTGGACCGCGGATCCCCGTAAGGGCGCTACCGTTACTTTCGCCATGCCCTCGATCGACATCTCGACCCTCGACAACGGCCTGCGGCTGCACCGCATCGCCGTCGGGGGGACGCGCGCGGTGACCGTGCTGGTGGCCTTTGACGCCGGCTCTCGAACCGAGCGCCCCGAGGAGAACGGGATGGCTCATTTCCTCGAGCACCTGGTCTTCAAGGGCGGCGAGAAGTTCCCCACCTACCGGGACGTCAACGAGGCCGCCGAGTCGATCGGCGCGGTGCTCAACGCCTACACCAGCCACGACCTCGTCGCCTTCCACATCACCGCCCGCTCCCGGCGCGGGCTGGAGGCCACCGACCTGCTCACCGACTTCGTCGCCCGGCCCCGAATCGACGCCGGCGAGCTCGATCGCGAGCGCGGCGTCGTCGTGCAGGAGATCGCTCGTTCCGAGGACCAGCCGGCAGCGCTCGCCGAGCACCTGATCGACGAAGCCGTGTTCGGCAATCATCCCCTCGGCCGACCGGTGCTCGGGACTGTCGAGCACATCCGCGACACATTCACCCGGGACGCGATCGTTGCCTTCCGCGAGCGACGCTGGTCGCCCTCCCGCGGGGCCGCATTCGTGGTCGGCAACCTCGAGGGGCTCAGCGCCAACGGCGAGCTCGAGGAGCTGTTCGGACGCTTCACCGCCGAGCCCGAGCCCGAGTCCTTTGAGGCGGCTCCCGCCCAGGACCCACGCATCCTCGTACGCGAGCGCGATTCCAAGCAGTCCCACCTGCGCCTGTCCTACCGGCCGTCGATCGACGTCGCTTCGCCTGAGCAGCGCGCGGCGCTGACCATCTACTCGACCCTCTTGGGAGGTTCGATGGGCTCGCGCCTCTTCGACGAGATCCGGGAGCAGCGCGGCCTCGCCTATTCCGTCAGCGCCTACCCGCATAGTTACGCCGATGTACCGATCCTGCAGCTGTCGGCGGGGCTGGAGTCTGCCAAGTGCATCGAGGCCTACCGGCGGATGCGAGAGATCGTGACCGAGCTGCGAGACCTCGGGCCGACCGAGAGTGAGGTCAGCCGCGCGCAGGCCTACGCGGCGGGAGCGCGCACGATCGCGTTCGAGAACAGTGGCGCCGTCGCTCGCTACGCCGCCCAGCAGACGATCGTCTACCAGGAGGATGTCGATCCCGACACCGCGATCGAACTCCTGGACCGCGTGACCTACGACGACGTCCGGGCGGTCGCCGAGGGCGTGGCCGATGAGCTTTCGGTCGCCGTCGTCGGACCACACACGGTGGAGGAGCTGGAGACGGTCTGAGACGCTGGTTGGCCGCAGCCGTGGTCGTGGCGCTGGCGGTGGTAGCGATAACGCTGGCGGGTTTGGGCACCCTGAGCCACACCAGCTCGCACGATTCCTCCTTCGACGCCGGGGCTCCGGTGCTGGCCTCCAAGCCACCCGACGCCGTCAAGAAACCGAGCCCTGGCACCTCCACCGCGTCGCCCCGGGCCGGCCTGCTGGCGGGAGCCCACCGCCCCCCGGTCTCACCAGCCGAGGTCGCACTGCAGAGCGCGCTGACTAAGACTATGCGCCAGGCGGGCCCCATGAGCGGCGCGCTCGTCTACGACGTCGATGACCGCGCCGAGTTGTTCGCCGCCCGTCCGGGCGTCAAACGGCCCCCGGCCTCGGTGGAGAAGCTTTGGACGACCACCGCCCTGATGCTGAAGCTCGGCCCCAACGCGCGGCTGCACACCGCGATCCTCGGCACCGGCTCTGAGCGAAACGGGGTATGGCACGGCAACCTGTATCTGCGCGGGGGCGGGGATCCGACGTTCGGGGATCCCAGCTTCAACCACGTCTGGGAGCAGGGTTACGGCCCGACGGCCAATGACCTGGTCGCCCAACTCCAGCGTCGCGGGATCCGGCGCGTTACCGGTCACGTGTTCCCCGATGAGTCGTTGTTCGATCGCCGGCGGGGTGGCCTGATGACCAATTACGCTGTCGACGTTCCCGACTTCGGAGGTCAGCTGTCGGCGCTGACCTACGACCACGGGTCCGTCGTGCCCCACTATTCGCCGTCGGCGTTCGCAGCGCGGGAGCTCGCGCTCACCATGCGGGGCGCCCACATCGCCGTCCAGGCGTCACGTCACGACGCCACCACCCCGCGCAACGCCCGCGTGCTGGCGATCGTCAGCTCACCGCCGATGTCGGTGATGACGCGACTGATGGACGTCCCATCCGACGACCTGTTCGCCGAGCTCTTCACCAAGCAGCTCGGGGTTCTGTTCGGCCGTGGCGGAACCATTCCCTCGGGCGCGCACGTGATCTCGCAGTCGATCTCCAGCGCCTACGGGCTTCACCCCAAGATCCTCGACGGATCGGGGCTCTCCCGCAACGACGGCTCGTCGCCGACGGAGGTCGTCAGCCTGCTGCGCGACATCTGGAACACGCCTGTCGGCGATGAACTCGAGGCTTCGCTGCCCACCGTCGGCGTCAATGGCACCGTGCAGTCGATCGCCGCCAAGACGGCCGCGGTCGGTCGATGCGAGGCCAAGACGGGAACGCTGAACAACGTCACCAACCTCGCGGGCTACTGCCACAGTCGTGGTCACCAGATGCTCGCATTCGCGTTCTTCATCGACGGGCCGGAGAACTGGACCTCGCTCGCGCTCGAGGGCAGGATGGTCGCCGCCGTGGCCCGTTATTGACGTATCGCCCGTGCAGGCTGCAAAATCGCTTGCGTAGGTCTCTCCCCCGCGCTACGCCTTTCCCGCCCGTAGGCGCCAATCCCGCCGATAATCGTTGCCCGCCACGCCCCTAGCGTCCGCCCTCAACCTGCTTGAGCTGCAGCGCTACCTCAACCGCGTCAGCGACCGCTGGCCGCTGTCGGTCGTGATGCTCGCGGGCGCGCGGATCGACGATTTCCGAGGCGCGCCCTCCCAGCGTGAGCGCGGTCCCGAGTACGTGGTCGTGCTCGTCTCACCGGCGTTTGAGGGCATGCCGTGGCTGGAGCGTGTCTACCAGGCGACGTCGTTGTGGGACGGCATGGAGATGGGCGATTCGGCCGACGTCCACTGCTACACCACCAAGGAGTTCGAACGCAAGAAGTCGACGACGCCAGCCGTGCGCATGGTCACGGAGCGGGGCCTGTTGTTGTTCGAGGACAAGGGCGAGCCCCGTGAGCCCTCGCTTGATTCCGGAGCCGATCGTGAGCTCGGCGAGGCCGACAGCGGGCTCGACGGAGCCGACGGCGAGCCCACTAACTGATCGAGACCATCCGCTCGATGGGAATCCGCGCTCGCTCGGCGACCGCGGGATCGACCTTGACCTCGGGGCCCCCGTCACGCAGGGCGTCACGCAGCTTGGGAAGCGTGATCATCTTCATGAAACGGCAGTGCGCGGCCTCGTTGGCAGCCACGAAGTCGACCTCGGGGGCCGCCTGGCGGAGGGGATGGAGCATCCCGGTCTCGGTGGCGACGATCGCGGTGTGCCCACCGCCGGCCTGCGCGACCTCGCGGGCGTAGCCGAGCATGCCTCCGGTGGAGAGCATCCGCACTCCCTCGGCCTCGATGTCGCCAGCGGCCACGTACTCCATGACGCTCGTCGAGCAGCCGCACTCCGGATGAATCAGGAAGTCGGCCTGCGGATGCTGGGCGCGCACCGACGCGATGTCGGCGGGCTTGATCCCGGCGTGGACGTGGCACTCGCCATCCCAGACGTGCATCGGGCGGCCGAGCGTCTTCTCCACGTAGGCGCCGAGGAACATGTCGGGGCCGAACAGGATCTCGACGTCGTCGCCGTGCTCGGCGTATATGTGGCGCACGACCTCGACGGCGTTGGCCGACGTGCAGCAGTAGTCGGTCTCGGCCTTGACCTCGGCCGTGGTGTTGACGTACATCACCACTACCGCGCCGGGATGCTGGGACTTCCAGTCGCGCAACTGCTCGGCCGTGATCGAGTCCGCTAGCGAGCAGCCGGCGTCAGCGTCGGGAATCAGCACGCGCTTGTCGGGGCAGAGCACCGAGGCGGTCTCGGCCATGAAATGAACGCCGCAGAAGACGATCGTGTCGGCGTCGGCGGCGGCCGCCCGCTGGGAGAGGCCGAGAGAGTCCCCGACGTAGTCGGCGACGTCCTGGATCTCGGGCAGCTGGTAGTTGTGGGCGAGGATCACAGCCCCGCGTTCGGCGGCGAGAGCGCGGACCTCGTCCTGGAGCGCCGGGATGTTCTCGAGCATCAGGGGCACCCCGGAGGCGCCCAGCATCGGAAGGTTCATTTAGATCAACTCAAGGATCAGTGACAAGTCCAGAGCGGGGGCGCTATGGGTGAGCGCGCCCACCGACACGAAGTCTACGCCGGTCTCTGCCACTGCCCGAACCGTCTCCAGGATGATCCCGCCGCTGGCCTCCAGCTCGGCGCGCCCGGCCACGGCGGCGACCGCCTCGCGCAGCTGGGCGGGCGTCATGTTGTCGAGCAGGATCCGGGGCGCGCCGGCCTCCAGCGCCTCTCTGACCTCGTCCAGGTCGCGCGCCTCGACCTCGAGCGAGAGCTCGGGCGCGGCCGTCTGGGCGCGCCGTACGGCCTCGCCGACCCCGCCGGCCATCGTGGCGTGGTTCTCCTTGATGAGAATCGCGTCATACAGGCCGGCGCGGTAGTTGGTCGCGCCCCCCGCGGCAACCGCCGCCTTCTCGAGCGCGCGCAGCCCAGGGGTCGTCTTGCGCGTGTCGAGGATCCGTGCCCCCGTGCCCTCTACGGCGCGGGCGTAGCGCGCGGCCTGGGTGGCGACTCCCGACAACCTCTGCAGGAAGTTCAAGGCCGTGCGCTCGCCCGACAAGAGCGCCCTTGCCCGCCCCTCCGCCACCAGAACATCGCCCCCGTCGCGCCACTCTCCCTCCGGACCCAGACGTTGCACGCGCACCTCGGAGTCAAGCGCTGCGAACACCGCCTCGGCGATATCGAGCCCGAAGACCACGCCGGGAGCCTTCTGCGTGATGAGCGCTCGAGCGCCCGCATCTTCGGGCACGGTCACCGCGGTGGTCACGTCCCCGCTTCCGAGGTCCTCTGCCAGCGCTCGGG
>JBAPXO010000630.1:0-1536 GCA_049284255.1 Solirubrobacteraceae bacterium
ATGGAGTGGTCGCGCCTCCTGGTCCACCTGAGCGCGGTCGGGACGGACGCGCCAGACTGGCTGCTCCCGGCGGCCCGCGAGCTTTTCCGGCGCGCCGAAGGAGACGGCTGGATGTCCGACGGGCACGAGGGATTCGTGTACACGGTGGACTGGGCGGGAGCCCCCGTCGTGGCAGCGCGCCTGCACTGGGTCCTGGCCGAGGCAGTGGGCGCGGCGGCCGTGCTCGACCGTGCGACCGGCGACCCGGAGTACCGGCAACGTTACGAGCAATGGTGGCAGTGGGCGGAGGATCATCTCGTCGACCGCGATGCCGGCAGCTGGCACCACGAGCTGGACGCCGCGGGCCGTCCGACGTCGACCGTGAAGGCGGGAAAAGCTGACGTCTACCACGCGTTCCAGGCGACGCTGCTGCCAGGGCTGTCGCTGGCGCCGTCCCTCGCCGCCGCGCTCCGACCGGCTGGCACTCCGTAGGCCAGAGCCGGCGGACGGGTTGTCGGTAGGATGTCTCATCCCGAAGCGGCAATAGAACCTACGGCGGTCAACCGGCGAGTACGGAGACACCATGGCACACCAGAAGCTCGGCCAGGAAGTCGCTGAGCGACTGCGCGGCGACCTGACCAGCGGCGTGTTCAAGCCGGGACAGAAGCTGCCACCCGAACGCGAGCTCATGACCAGGTACGCGGCCGGGCGCAACACCATCCGGGAGGCCGTGCAGGGGCTCGTCGCGCTAGGCATGCTCGAGGTGAAGGCCGGGTACGGCACGACGGTGTCACGCGCCGACGGACGGATCGCGATCGCTCGGAGCGTGGCCGACCGTCCGCTTGACCAGGCCGCGCTGGTGGACCTGGTGGAGTTCCGACTGCTCCTCGAGGGCGAGGCGTCGTCGCTCGCGGCGCAGCGGGCAAACCCCGAGGACCTCGCTCTCATCAGGGAAAAGCTCGCGGTCTACCAGGACGCGGTCCGGCGCTCAGAGGACGTCTACGCGCACGATGTCGAGTTCCACCGCGCGGTCTCGTCGGCCGCCCACAACAGCTTTTACCTTGAGGTCATCGACATGAGCTCACAGCTCTTCATGGGGGCGATGAGGGCAGCCGACCGCGCGCCCGGGGACGTGCTCAAGGCCGCAGAAGAGCACGCGTTGATCGCTCATCACGTGCTGCTCGGCGACGCCATCGCGGCGCGCAGTGCCATGCGCACGCACATCCTGGCCGGCAACGAACGAAGGCTGATGGGCGCCTCCGAGCACCGGTGACCCTGGTTCCGGTGGCGTTGCGCGCATCACACTCGGGCTGCTTGCTTCGTTAGTGCGTTAACCGATAGTGTCTTAATAGATATCGCGCATGGCGATTTTGGATTCTGCCACGAAGGGGCCCAATGGACATCACCCCAGACCCCGCCCCCGGCAGCCGCGCAGAGCCGGGCGAGATACCGGACGATCCGCTCGCCCTGGAGCGCCAGGTGTGCTTCGCGCTGTCGATCGCGGCGCGCAGCGTGCTCGGCATCTACCGGCCGATCCTGGAGCCGATGGGGCTGACC
>JBAPXO010000631.1:0-3067 GCA_049284255.1 Solirubrobacteraceae bacterium
CGCGGAGGCCATCGCTCCCAGCGTCAGCAGCAGCGGGCTGAACGTCAGGCAGACGATCGACATCACGAGCCAAACGCTGATTGTCAACGGGCGGCGCACGGCGGGCGGCGGCATCAGCGCTCCTGCAGGTAGCGCAGCGACGCCTCATAGGAGGCGTCGATCTGCTGCTGGACGGTCCCGGCGATGCGACGGTAGCGGAGCTGGCCCGCCACATCGTTGTAGGCGGGGGCGACCGAGCCGCCGGTGGGCAGGACGTGGAGCTGGACGCCCTGTGGAATCGACTGGAGATCGTGGGCGAAGCGATGGCGCCGCGCCACCTCGAAGGCGACGATGCCCACCTCCCACGGCCACCGCGGCGGCCGTAGTGGCTTCTCCAGCCGACCCACCTGGAGAACGTAGATCGACCGCGCACCGAGCGCCACCGCGCGGGCGACCGGAATCGAGTTGACGATCCCGCCGTCGATGAAGTGCTCCTCTCCGATCTCGACGGGAGGGAGAACTCCCGGAACCGCGGACGAGGCGAGCAGCACGTCGGCGAGCACCCCGGTGTCGAACCAGTGCTCGGCGGCGCGCTCGATCGATGCCGCGGCGCACTGGAAGGGGATCTGAAGCTCCTCGACGCGCTCGACGGGCAGAGCCTGGATCAGGCGTTCACGGGCCTCCTCGAGCGACTGGACGTGGGTGCCCGATCGGGCGAGCGTGGCCGCTCGCCGAAGCAGGCCGCTCGCGGAGAGGGCGGACACCTTGGTCTCGCGCCAGAGCCGGCTCAGGTTGGCGACTCCTGTCACCGTCGGGTCGGCGGCGAACAGAGCGCCGTTGATCGCCCCGACCGAGGTCCCGAGGATGACGTCGGGAACGATCGAGCTGTCGGCGAGCGCGCTTAGCATGCCCACCTCGTGCGCTCCTAAGATGCCGCCTCCTCCGAGGACGAACGCGATCTCCCGGGGGCCTTGCGTGCTCGGCATCCACGGTGTTCTACCCGTTCGGTCGGTGCCGTCGGCAATTCCGCAACCACGACCGCCCCTGGTCAATCGGAGACAACATCAACCTCGCCGTCGGCCAAGGCGACATCCAGGTCTCCCCACTGCAGCTTGCCGTCGCCTACGCCGCCATCGCCAACGGCGGCACGATCACCCAACCCCACCTCGCCCAAGCCATCTCATCCCCCAAGCGTCCTGCGCCACATCAACCCCGCACCCCGACGGCACCTAAACCTCAACCCAGCCAACCTACGCGCCGTCCAAGCTGGATTACGGGCCGAGACCTCGGAGCCGGGCGGGACCTCAAACGACGTGTTCGGAAGCTTCCCGAGCCAAGTCTACGGACAGGCCGGAACTGCTCAATACATCAACAACGGGCGCGAGAGCGACGATGCCTGGTACGCCGGATACGTGCCCGCCTCCGCCACCAGCAAGCCGATCGTCGTCGTCGTCTGGGTCCGAGGCGGTGGATTCGGAGACCATGCCGCCGCCCCGGTCGCCAGGCAACTGTTCTCCCAATGGCTGCTCGGGACAAACGGCCCCTGGAACCCAGGAAACTCCACCGCCCTTTATCGAAACGACTCCTCGATTCGATTGGCCCCAAGCACCCGGCGCCCCTATTCGCATTTCGGGATCCACCACCGCACACTTCGCGGCACCATCCGCGGGCGGCGCAGGCCGGGGACGAGCCCGTCTCATTCTCCGAACCCTCTTTGCGACGGGGATGAGGGCCTTGCTGTTGGGTCCGCTACAACCCCGGGGTGGCTGAACGATTTGGCGAACTGGTCGTCCGACAGGCTGAACAGAGCGATGTCGGTGCGGTCGCCGCTCTGAGGTCGTTGTGGAGTGGGGGCGCCGAGGCCGACGCCGCGTTTGAGCGGCGGATGGCCGATTGGCTGGCGAGCGAGCGCGACCATCGCACAACATGGTTGGCGTTGATCGGTGAGTTCCCGGTCGGCATGGCTTCCATGCTGGAGTACCGCCGGATGCCTCGCCCAGAAGGCCCTGACTCGCGCTGGGGCTACGTCGGGAACGTGTTTGTCCGTGCGGATGCCCGCGGGTGCGGTGTCGGCACATCGCTCCTCGACGAACTCGTATCGGCTGCCCGAGCTCGCGGCTACGTGCGTCTGGTGCTCTCGCCCAGCAGACAGGCGATGTCTTTCTTTCGCCGGGCCGGGTTCGTGAACTCCGAACAGACTGCGTCCAACCTCTTGCTCGTCCGGAAGCTCGAGCCATAGTGCTGGCAGCACGACTCACGATCGCCGCCGGCGAGGTCAGGGAACGACGATCTCGGACAGAAGCGGGCGGTCATACACCCCGAGCGGGGCCGCTAGCCAAAACCTCGGTGTGCGGGCTTCAGGCGCTGCGATGTGGTCATTGGAGGAACGCTCAGCCGACTCGACACGCAGTCTCGCCGAACTTAGAGGATGAACTGGGCAAGGTACGTGGCGGACTCGTCGATATGCAGGCCGCCATGCTGTCCCAGGAACCACTGTTCGTTAGCAGCCGCCTGGTGAAGCCAGGCTTGCCGGCCTGGGGATGGGAGTACCGCAACGTCGCCCAGACGCTGGGTCAGGCGCAGGCCAGGATGGTCAAACAGCTCGGCGGCCGGCCGGACGTCGCCTCGATCGCCGAGACGTGTGGCCAGTCCGTTGATGACGGTGTCAACCAGACCATCGCGGACGTGCAGAAACACGTCTCGCGAGGACCCGGCGGGACGTGCCTGTGACAGCAGGGCCGGTAGCTCGGTCCAGAGATCATCGAGATAGTCGACGCGGTCAGGGCGGACGTCGACCTGGCCATGGTCGGCCGTGATCAGGACGGTCACGTCGCGCAGGTGAGCAATCCCCTCCCACACCGCGTCGAGCGCTGCTCGGGATGCGTCGCGAAACTCCTTCGAGCTCGGGCCGTGGAAATGCCCGGTCCGATCGATCATGTCCCAATAGAGGAACGCGTATCTGGGTCCGTCCCCACCGCTGAACGAGTCGGCAAGCACCCTCATCCCCTCAGCCAACTCGTCGAACCCCTGGACCGTCGCGCCGCGAGTTGCCATACGCGTATATGAAGAGTGCTCGATGCTCCTGGGC
>JBAPXO010000632.1:0-2355 GCA_049284255.1 Solirubrobacteraceae bacterium
GGGCAAGGGGAAGAAGCCTGATCCACCCGCCCCACAGCACGAGCACGGGATGCCGCCGCTAAGCCTCCTCTTTCCACATCCCCGCGGCGCCGAACCTCCCATGCTTTTCGAACCCTTACGAGACGCCGAGGCCGGGGCGCGAGCGCGCCGGTCGGCCATGCCGGTTTCAAAAACGCCCTCCAGGCCAGCAGGGACGGCCTGAGCTCAGCCTCATCCTGTCCCTCGCGCGGACTGCGCACCACGCACCGCAGCTCCGCGGCCGAGCGCGGGACAGGAGGAGGCTGAGCTCAGGCCGCCGCAGCCGCCGCAGGCTGCGCTTTCGACGAACCGAGCGCGGCCGAAAGCGCTGCCCGCAACCCGGAAAACTGGCCGGGCTCGATGACCGGATCGAGGGCAAACCGCGCCCCTTCGCTCAGCCGGCGCTCGGCGTGGGCGACCGTTCGGAGCTCGCCGGTCAGCCCGAGTTCGCCGAAGCAGGCGAGCGGGCACCCGTCCTGACCGACCAGGGCGGTCCGCCGCGCCGCGCTGGCCACCGCGAGCGCGATCGCGAGGTCGGCGCCGGGCTCGTCCACGCGCACGCCGCCCACGACGTTGACGAACACGTCCGAGCTGCCCAGGCCGATCCCGCCGTGGCGTCCGAGCACCGCGAGCACGAGGGCCACGCGGTTGCGGTCCAAGCCCGCGACGACGCGCCGCGGCGGCACGAGCTCGGAGGCGCTGACCAGCGCCTGGACCTCGACCAGGAGCGGGCGGGAGCCTTCCATGGCGCACAGAACGACGCTGCCCGGCGACCGTGTCGCCTCGGCCACGAAGCGTGCCGAGGCGTCGAGGACCTCCACCAGTCCGTGGTCGCGCATCTCGAAGACTCCGGCCTCGTCGGTGGACCCGAAGCGGTTCTTGATCGCCCGCACCGTCCTGTAGGTGCGCTCGCGCTCGCCCTCGAAGGCGAGCACGCAGTCGACGAGGTGCTCGAGCACCCGAGGGCCCGCGAGCGCTCCCTCCTTGGTCACGTGACCGACGAGCAGGACGGCGATCCGCAGCCGCTTGGCGACCTGCATGATCTCCCCCGCCACCTCGCGCACCTGCGCCACCGAGCCCGCGGCCGAGGTCAGGGCGGCGGAGTGGATCGTCTGCACCGAGTCGACCACGCACACCTCGGGGCGCTCGGCCTCGAGCGTGGCCAGCACGGCGTCAAGGTCAGTCTCCGCAATGACCGGCACGCCCAGCGCCTCGCCGCCGCCCAGGCGCTGCGCCCGCAGTCGGATCTGAGCCGCCGACTCCTCGGCGGACACGTACAGCGTCCGCCGCCCCGCGGCGCACAGATTTCCCAGCGCCATCGTCGTCAGGGTCGACTTGCCGATCCCGGGCGCCCCGCCGATCAGCACCAGCGAGCCGGGAACGATTCCCCCGCCGAGCACGCTGTCGAGCTCACCGATGCCCGTGCTGAGACGATCATGCTCGACCGCCTCAACATCGCGCAGAGCGACCGGCTTGACGGCGGCGGCACCGCCTCGTGCACCGCCGCGTGCGCCCCCGAATCCCGATCCACCGCCCCGGGTGCTGGACGGACGGACCTGCTCGACGAGCGAGTTCCACTCTCCGCACCCCGGGCAGCGACCCGCCCAGCGCGCGGTCTCGTGGCCGCACGCCGAGCAGACGTGTACCGAGGCGGAGCGTGGCATGTGACCGAGCCTACGGGTCGCGCCCGACGGCTCGGCCAAATGTCACAAAGTTGGCACTCCTGGGCGGCTGATCAGTCGCCCGAGGGAGCGTCGTCCGGCGTCTCGCCGGCGGGCTCTGAGCCCTCGTCCGCTTCCTCTTCGGACCCGCCCTCTGCGCCGACCCCGACCGGGGTGGGCTTGGGAGCGGGCTCGATCACCGAGAGCTTGACGTCCTCCTCGGAGTCCCCGTCGGCCCCCGTCCCGGGCTCTACCAGCACGGTCGAACCGGAGGGCACCTGCGAGCGCAGGACGAAGTCCGCCAGCGGATCCTCGATGTAGCGCTGGATCGCGCGGCGGAGGGGTCGGGCTCCCATGGCGGGATCCCAGCCCTTCTCGACGAGCAGGTCCTTGGCCGCATCCGACAGCTCCAGCTGCAGCTCGCGCTCGGCCATCGATTCCCGGATTCGCATGAGCAGCAGGTCGACGATCTCCTTGATCTCGTCCTTCGCGAGCTTGTGGAAGACGATGACGTCGTCGATGCGGTTGATGAACTCGGGCCGGAAAACGCGCTTGAGCTCGCCCATGATCCGGCTCTTCATGTCCTCGTAGCTGACGCCTATCTCGTCGTCGATCGTCGAGAATCCGATCTGGAAGTTCTTGGCGATCTCGGACGCGCCGATGTTCGAGGTCATGA
>JBAPXO010000633.1:0-3447 GCA_049284255.1 Solirubrobacteraceae bacterium
GCGTCGAGCGCCTCCTGGCTCTCCCACTCGCTGAACAGCACGAACCGGCTCGGGTCTGCCAGGGCCGCCGCGAACATGTAGCGCCGGCAGCCCGGCTCTCCGGCAGCCCAGCGTTCGAAACCCTCGAGCACCCTCGTGAGCTCCTCCCGTCGTCCGCTTATCCCGAACATCTCGCCAACCGCGATCACAGCCATGGCTGTGAGCTTCGCAGACGAGGTAGCGCACTCCTCGGCGCAGATCGTGCGCTGCCGCACGCAGGCCCTGCCGGGACGCCATCACCCAATCCGGGTGATGGCGGGGGCGGCGCTTCAGTTAGCGTCCCACCTTGTGAGCAGGGAGCCGGCGATGGCTAGCGAAGTTGGCACGATGGCGAGCCCCACGCCGCCGTCCTTGGGGCTTCCGCCCCGCGCGCGACAGATCGCTTCCCATAGTGGATGACGTCGCTGTAGACGCCGGCGAGGAGGGGGCTGGGAACCAGCGCCTGTCGCTGTTGCTGGCGATGGCGATGTTCGTGCTGGTCGTCGACACCTCACTGATGAACGTGTCGATCTCAGCGGTCGTTCACGATCTCGGCACGACGGTCAGCTCGGTCCAGTCTGCGATCGCGCTCGAGGCGCTGATCTCCGCGGCGTTCATCCTGATCAACAGCAAGATCGGCGATCTGATCGGCCGCAAGCGAGCGTACGTCCTGGGCCTCCTGGCCTACGCGATCGGCGCGCTGGCGATGACGCTGGCCCAGGGCATCGCGGCGATCGTGATCTTCTGGGCGATCATCGGTGGGCTGGGTGCCTCGCTGTTGTTGCCGGCGATGCAGTCTTTGATCCATGGCAACTTCGAGGGGGCGGCACAGAAGAAGACCTATGCGCTCGTGGGAGCGTCGGCGGCGATCGCCGCGGCCGTCGGGCCGCTCCTCGGGGGACTCCTGACGACCTACCTGTCCTGGCGCGTTGGCTTCCTGCTCGAGGCGATCGTGATCGCGATCATCTTGTCGCAGATCAAGCTCGTCAAGGACGTTCCGTACACGGGCGACCGACACTTCGATGTCGTCGGAGCGATCCTCTCGGTCCTGGGCATGGGCGGCGTGGTACTCGGCATCCTGGTCTGGCAGGAGGGCGGCGACTACGTCGTGCTCTTGATTGTGCTCGGCGCGCTGGCGCTGACGGCGTTCGCCCGCTGGCTGGTGCGGCAACACCGTGCGGGCAAGGTCACGGTGCTCGATCCCGACCTGCTCCGCCTTCCGCACTTCCGGCTCGGAATATCTGGGCAGATGCTGCAGAACATCACGCTCGGTGGCGCGATGATCGCCCTGCCGATCTTTCTGCAGGTCAAGCTCGAGTACAACGCGATACAGACCGGCCTGTCCCTGGCTCCGCTCTCACTCACGATGTTCGCGATCGCGATCCTCGCCGGACGACGAGCCGGGAACCGCCGCCCTGCGAGCGTCATCCGGATCGGGTTCGCGCTCACCACCCTGGGCATGGCGCTGCTGATCCTGATCGTCCCGCGAGCGAGCTCGGGCTGGTACCTCGTCGTGCCCTTGATCATCGCGGGAGCCGGGCTCGGCCTGCTCGTCTCCCAGCTCAACAATTATTCGCTCGCCCCGATCGACGAGGAGCGCATCAGTGAGGCAGCGGGAGTCAATTCGGCCGCCGGCTCGTTCGGGCTGTCGTTCGGCCTGGCGATGGCCGGCGGAATCCTGCTGGCGACCCTGTCGGTGGCATTCACCAACAAGGTGAACGACAGCTCCGTGATCCCGTCGTCGCAGCAGCACCAGATCTCAAAGACGTTGGAGCACGGCGCAGAGGTCGTGAGCAACACCCAACTGCAGGAGACTGTCAAGCACGAGCCTCGTGCAGTTCAGGACGAGATCCTCAGCATCAACACCGACGCCACGAACCTCGCACTCCAGGTGGCGTTATTGATACCGCTCTTGGCCGGCGGCCTGGGGCTGTTGAACTCCTTCCGGATGATGCGCCTGCGCGACATCGAGCCGTCGGCGGCGGTCGAGGCGGCCGCCCTCGGCTGACCGCGTCCGGCGCTAGGGGCGCCGGCTCCACTCGACTTCTCGCTCGGGGAGCAATATCGGAGCGCTCGTCCGCCTACGACTACGAGGCGTATGGAGTCATCAACCTCTGCTGCTCTTGTCGCTTAGGTCGAGGGCCCGACGGGGTTTGACAGGGGCGCCGAGCAGCTCCAGCATCTCTACTGTGGAGACCGGTACAGCGCATGGCTCAGCGTTTATGGCTGAGCTGTCACGCCATCTGCCGATGGGTTTTGGGGTCAAGCTCGACGACGACGGGTCGCTGTGGGCGGTGGGTCCGGAGGGGCCGCTGGCGAGCCAGCCAGCCGACTGGCTGACCGCCGACCTGCTTCTAGAAGATGAGGCGCTGGATGGCGCGATCTCGTGCCTGAACCTGATTCAGCAAGAGGTTGCAGAGGAGACAACCGAGCCCTGGCCAGCGACAACCGGCCCCGACTACCGAGGTTTCCCCAAGCCCGACGGAGCGATTATTGGCGATGACTTGCACGTGTGGTTCGGACCCAGGAACCGTCCAACCCTGAGACTTTCTCCAACCTCGCTGTCAGCCGTGCTGCTCCGAGAGTGATCCCAATACCGGCCCGGTCGCAGAGACGGGCTTGCCTGCTAAATCCGGTAGCGCCCGCCCGTACGAAACGGTCATCGGACAAGGGACGGGCGGGTCCATCGCCCTAGGCCGACTTCGGTAATCCGTGGCTTGTGGCAGCCGAGCCTGCGCCGTGGCTGCGTGGAGTTTGACCGCGGAGTTCCAGCCCCAGGCATGGTCCGGCCATCGCCGGGGCCGGCGTAGGCTTCGGGGAGCGGGTGCCCGCGTGCGAACGCAGGCTGGTCACAAACGAGGGGGTCGCTGCGTCTTTATCGATCATGAGCACTGCGGGTGTGCACGTTCATGATCGTGACCTCTTGAGACGCGCTCGGGAGGGCGATGCCGAAGCGTTCGGCTTCTTCTACGCGGCACGCCGGGGCGATGTCCTGGCGTTTCTGCGGGTTCGGGTTCCCAGCGCCGAGCTGGCCGCGGATCTGATGTGCGAGACCTTCGCCAAGGCCTTGGTCGCTGTCCATGACCACGACCGCGAGCTGCCGGTCGTGCCATTCGCATGGCTTTTGACCATTGCCCGCAACGAGCTGACGGACTCGGTCCGCCGCGGCCGCGTCGCTGACGACACTAGGCGTCGGCTGGCGATGGAGCCGCTTGAGTTATCTGACCGGGATCTGGAGGCTGTTGATGACGCGACAGCCGACGCGGATCTCCTCGGCCAAGTACGAGAGCTGTTGCCGGCCGATCAGTTTGGGGCGCTCACAGCTCGAGTGATCGACGGGCGTGAGTACGCGGAGATCGCCCGAGAGCTGCAGACGTCTCCGAGCGTCGTGCGCAAGCGGGTCAGCCGCGCGCTCGCGCAACTGCGATC
>JBAPXO010000634.1:0-1522 GCA_049284255.1 Solirubrobacteraceae bacterium
GTCATCGGCTCGGCGACCTTGGCAAGCGCCGGGAACTGCGCGGCGGGCAGGCGCTCGTAGAAGGCGTGAACCTGTTCGTAGTAGCCGGCGACATCGGCCTCGGTCATGCCGCTGTGCTCGAGCAGCCCCTGCTCGAAAGCCGACGCCGAGACGAACAGGACCAGCTGGTCGAGTCCGAGCGCGGCCACGCGATCGGTCAGGCCGCCGGCGAGCAGGATCCCGGTGATGGCGTCGGCTCCGGCCAGGGCCTTGGGCGACGTCGGGATCCGACCCAGCCCAGCGAGCGCGGCGTCACGATGCGAGACGAGCACTCCATGGAGATCGCGCAGCACCTGGTGAAGCTGCTCGCGCCAGATCTGTGGATCGGGGTCGGGCAGCGGTACCCGGCCGATGAGTTCGTCGAAGACGAGCTCGAGCAGCTCATCCTTGCCCGAGACGTGGGCGTAGAGCGAGGCCGCTCCGGTGCCGAGCTCGGCGGCCACACGGCGCATCGAGAGCCCGGCGACCCCCGTCTCATCGAGGACCTCGATCGCGGCCGCGACCACCGCTTCGACCGTCAGCGCGGTCTTTCTGGTGGGGGGCTCGCGCCGGCGCGGGAGGCGAGGCGGGGGCGGCAGGGGCACGCCGATGGGGCCTTTCCTTGACGGGGGCACGCCGGGAGTGTATAACAGTGTTCGTTTAACGAACAGCGTTCCGAACTTTGTACGCCAAAGGAGATTCTCGTGCCTGATGACAAGCCGATCAGCCATCCCCACAAGTGGCTCATCCTCGCCCTCGTCCTGGTTGCCGAGTGCATGGACCTCCTCGACGGGACGATCGTCAACGTCGCCGCCCCCACGATCCGCAACGACCTGCACGCCACCAGCACGGCGTTGCAGTGGATGATCGGCGGCTATGCCCTGGCCTTCGCGGTCGGCCTCGTGACGGGCGGGCGCTTGGGCGACATCTACGGACGCAAGCGCATGTTCGTGATCGGCTCGCTGGGCTTCATCACCGCCTCTCTGGCCTGTTCGTTCGCGGTCTCGCCAGAGATGCTGATCGCCTGCCGGCTGGCTCAGGGCTGCGCCGCCGCCCTGCTGATCCCCCAAGGCCTGGGAATCATTCGCGAGGCCTTCGCGCCCTCGGAGCGCGCGGGAGCGTTTGCGGTGTTTGGTCCGGTGATCGGCCTTTCGGCGGTGCTCGGGCCAATCATCGGCGGGGCCCTGATCACGGCCAACGCCTTTGGCTCGGGCTGGCGGCTGATCTTCCTCGTCAACCTTCCGCTCGGCCTGGTCGCCGCGCTCGGGGCGGCGCGCATGATTCCCGAGTCCCGGGCGCCCCGCCCGCCGCACCTCGACCTCGTCGGAACCGGACTGGCGGCCGCCGCCATGGGGCTGCTCATCTACCCCCTGATCCAGGGGCGGGCCGCTGGGTGGCCGGCCTGGACCTACCTGATGGGTGCGGGCAGCGTGGCCTGCTTTGGGCTGCTCGTCCTCTGGAGCCGCCGCGTCCGGACGAAGGGGCTCGACCCGCTCGTCGAATC
>JBAPXO010000635.1:0-6005 GCA_049284255.1 Solirubrobacteraceae bacterium
GTGGGCTCACACCGAACGCGTCGACGGCGACGGCAACCCGGTCGCCCCCCGCTTTGACCGGCTGTTGTTCTTCGACGTCAGGGGCGCAGTGGACACCGCGCACGCCCACACGCTCGAGGCGGCGCTCCGGACGCTGGAGCGTCGCTTTCACTGGGGTCCCGATGGTCTCCTGTTCACCGTCGGCTGGGGCCCTGACTACTTCCGGGACGTCCTGCACGACGACTCACCGATCCCCGCCGCCAAGGCGCTCTCTGACTTCGAGCTCCCGACGATCGACGACTACCACGCCTGCCTGCATCTCGCGTGCAATGACCAGGCACGTCTGGAGCAGGTCGAGTCGGCGCTCGTTCACGGTACCGAGCTCGACGGAGCCAGCGGCCATCTGGCGATCTCCGACGTGCTGACTTGGCGCGAGACGAGGACGGGCTTCGTCGGCGCCGGCCTGCCCGCTCGTTACCAGCGCACGGGCGGGATTCCCGCCGGCAGACCTGTTCCCGAAAATTCTCCCCTGTTCATGGGCTTCAAGTCCAACCTGCGCAAGAACCAGGCCAGCGAGGACGCCGTCACGATCGCCGACGGTCCGTTCGCCGGCGGCACCACGATGCAGGTCAGCTACATGCGCCTTCGCCTGGACAGCTGGTACCGCGACCTCTCAGACCGGGAGCGCATCGCCCGCATGTACGCGCCGCAGGTAACCCCTCAGCAGGTCAAGGACTTCACGACCGACGCCAAGAGCGACCCCAACCTGCTCAACCAGGCGATCAACCGCTACGGCGTGATCGGCCATTCCCAAACTTCGGCGACCGTCCGGCGCAAGAACAAGCCGCTCATCCTGCGCCGTGACTTCAACACCGTCGACGGCGGTCAGGCCGGCCTGCACTTTGTCTCCGTGCAGCGATCGATCGCGGATTTCGTCACCACCCGCAACGCCATGAACGCATCGTCGGCGCAGCTCAAGAACCCCGCGATCACCGACACCGTCAACAACGGCATCAACGAGTTCATCTTCGTGCTGCGCCGGGCGAACTACATCCTGCCCACGCGCGTCGATCGCTCGTTTCCGCTGCTTGGCGGGAATCGCAACCTCCAAGACGCCTAGATCCCGAACGACGAAACCCGAGGCTTCCGACCGAGCGCGCTGAAGCTCAGGCTCTGACGGATTCTTCGACCGACGGTTGGGTATGCCCCGGGCTGAAGTGCCGGTTCAGCGCGTCGATCACGGCCGGGTCGAACTGAGTTCCGGCGTTTCGTCTCAGCTCGGCCATAGCCTCCTCGTGACTTCTAGCGCGCTGGTAGCAGCGTTCGGAGACCATCGCGTCGTAGGCGTCGCAGACGGCAACGATGCGCGCTCCCAGGGGAATCTCCTGACCGGCGAGACCGTCCGGATACCCGTGGCCGTCCCACCGTTCGTGGCTGGCCCGGACCAACTTGGCGACCGGCGCCAGAGCGGGCGCGGCGCCGAGGATGCGCTCGCCGATTACCGGATGCTGTCGGATGAACTCCCACTCGGACTCGTCCAGGGGGCCAGGCTTGTTGAGGATCTCATCGGGGATGGCGAGCTTGCCTATGTCGTGCAACTCCGCGGCGCGGAGCGTCTCGTCGAGGTGCTCCGCGTCGAGGTCGAGCGACGCGGCGACGCCGCCGGCGAGCGCAGCGACCCCGCTGACGTGGTCAAGCAGTCCGGGGGTGCGCTCGGTGAGGAGTTGCAGGAGGACATCGCGGGTCTGTGAGCGATGCGCGCGCCCCTTGTCGGCGTACATGCGCTCGTCAGCGAGTCGCAGTGCGCTGCTCGCGTGCCGGGCTTCATCGGGGATCACGGTGAGACCCATAGCTGCGGTGACGTCGAACACGGCCCCGCGCTCGGTGAGCGCGGACCCAGCGCTGGCGATCAACCGGTCATGACGCGGGTGACGACCCTCGAGCAGGATGCAGAACTCGTCGCCACCGAGACGGTACGCGCTACCGACGCCGACGACGACGTCACTTAGCGAGTTCGCAAGGCGGCCCAGGAGCGCGTCACCGGCACCATGACCGAAACTGTCGTTGTAGCGCTTGAAACCGTTGAGGTCGAAGAACACCAGGGTCCATGGTCGCGCCTCGCTCGAGGCCTCGAGCACCTCGTGGAGATCGGCCATGAGCTGCCGACGATTGCGCAGACCGGTCAAAGAGTCGGTCATCGCCTCCTTGGCCCTGGCGCGCAGCACACGGACGTTTTCGGTGTAGGTGAGAGCCGATCGCAACGTCGCCAGGACAAGGGCCCCGGCGGCAAGCCCGACCGCGAGCGGCGTGACGCTCACGAACGCGGCGACCACGAGCAGTGCGAGAGCGATGGCCGCCGCCACCAACGTGACGACGATCGTGTGCGGCGCCTCTGGCGTCTGGGCGCGCGACCGACTCGAGGGCGCCCACGCCGCCACCGCTAGCAGCGAGAAGGAGCTCAGATAAATTGCGTTCAGCAGCATGCTGTCGACATAGATTCCGCCCGCGACCTGCTCGACATTCATGATGTCGCCCACCGCCATCAGGGTCACCCCTGCGCCGAGAAGCAGCCCGCCGAGACCGGGCCGCCAGTCGGCGAGCGTGAAGGCGGCGGCGATCAGCATCAGGAGCACGAAATCCCCTACCGGGTAGGCGATGGTCACCCCGCTGGAGACCAGATGTCCGTTGGCGGTGGCGGCTACATCTGAGAACACGAGGACCGCGGCGATCGCACCGACCGCCAGGGCCACGACCCCACCATCGAGCCATTGGGAGACCGCGGCGTCTCTCAGGCCGGACCGGATCAGCAGCATCAGCGCCCCGTACATCGCCGGATACATCAACAGGTAGGCAACGTCCGCAGCCGAGGGGAACGGCGGGCTGGCGAGGTTGTCTAGCCACACCGCCCACAGCAGGTCGCCGACGCTCCAACACGCCAGCGCCAAGGTCATCAACGCCCACGCTCGGCGATGCTCCCTGCGCTTGACCACCCGGGCCGCGCAGACGGCGATCGCCACGAACTCGACGGCCATATAGACCCAGTTCTCGGTCAGCGAATCCAGTGCCGGTCCGCCCACATCGGTGGCCGAGCGCAGCAGTTCGAAGAGCACCCCTGATGCCATCGCGCCGAGCGCGAGCGCCAGCATCGGCTGGGAGGTGATCCGTCCGCGCAGGGCCCCCAAAGAGGACGTCCTCTCGACTGCGAGGGTTGCCATCGTCCTTGTCTTCGACCCTCTCCGGCCGCAACTTGACGGCGGCTCCAGATCCGGTCTCGTGCTGGACGTCTGTACGAGTTGTCGCGCCGAGCTGAGAATCTGATCGCGCACCATGGACCCAGCCTCACCCGCGCCCGGACTCGTCGATCGATCCCTATTGCCACCGGCGACGACGTGCCTTATCGTCGGACGATGGGAGCTGTGAGCGGGTCGGCCGGGAAGCCTGCGACCGCCGAACCGAATCGATGGGCGATCCTCGCCGTCCTTGGGGTCGCGCAGCTGATGGTGGTCCTCGACGCGACCATCGTCACCATCGCCATCCCCTCGGCCCAGCGGGACCTGCATTTCTCGACCGACAGCCGGCAATGGATCGTGACTGCGTATGCGCTGGCCTTCGGCAGCCTGCTGCTGTTGGGCGGCAAGCTGGGCGATCTCTTCGGACGCAAATGGACCCTGATTACTGGACTGGTCGGGTTCTCGCTGGCCTCGGCGCTCGGTGGACTCGCGCAGTCGTTCGAGGTGCTCGTGGCCGCGCGGACGCTGCAAGGAGTCTTCGGAGCCCTCCTCGCGCCCTCGGCGCTGTCCCTGCTGACAGTGACGTTCGCCGAATCTCCTGACCGAGCGAAGGCGTTCGGGATCTTTGGCGCCATCGCCGGCGGCGGCGCGTCCATCGGCCTTCTCCTGGGCGGAGCGCTGACCCAGGTCCTGTCATGGCGCTGGTGCCTTTACGTCAACCTGGTGATCGCCGTGCCGACCGCGATCGCGGCGCTCCGCCTGGTGGTCAACCACAGTGATCCTGACCGGGCCCGGATCGACGTACCCGGCGTCCTGACCTCCTCGGCCGGACTGTTCGCGCTCGTGTTCGGTTTCTCCAACGCCGAGACTCACTCCTGGACGTCCCCCGCCACGATTGTCGCGCTCGTCGCCAGCCCGGTGTTGCTGACGGCGTTCGTGCTCATCGAGCGCCGTGTCGAGCACCCGCTGCTTCCGCTGCACATCATCTGGAACCGTGCCCGCGGCGGCGCGTACAGCTCGATCGCCCTGGCCGGGGCCGGGCTCTTCGGCGTATTTCTGTTCCTGACTTACTTCCTGCAACAGAACCTCGGCCTCTCGCCGCTGACCACCGGCCTTGCCTTCCTGCCGCTGACCGGGGTGCTCGTGGTCACCTCGACCACCGTCCAGACCCGCGTGATCCAGCACACCGGCGTCAAGCCACTCGTCATCTTCGGCATGACCATGGGGGTGATAGCGATGCTCATCTTCACCCGCCTGACGCCGACCTCCGGCTACGCCAGCCATGTCCTTCCCGGTCTGATCATCATCGGCCTCGGGATGGGCTGCATCTTCGCACCGGCGTTCTCGACCGCCACCCTCGGTGTAGATGGCAACGAGGCCGGGATCGCCTCAGCGATGGTCAACACCTCCCAGCAGGTCGGCGGCTCCGTCGGGACGTCTCTGCTCAGCACGATCTTTGCAAGCGCGGTCGCCAGCTATGTCACAACCCACCCGCACACCAGAGGTCTGGTCGCCGCCGCTGCAGTCCATGGCTACACCACGGCGTTCTGGTGGTCCGCCGGAATCTTTGCCCTCGGCCTCGTCCTCGCGGTGGCGATCCTGCCCGGCCGCACCACGGCCCGCTGGGTCCCCACGTTCAAGGCCGCACTGGCCCGGCACGCGGTCTGCAACTGCCACTACGTGGAGCACGGCGACGGCGTCGCTGCCGGCAACGACCCAAGTCCTACTCCGCGCACGGAACCGTCGCTGGCCCCGTAGTCGGAATGGCTCTGGCTGCCCGGCCGGCGGTTTTGTGCGTTAAGAGGGGTGCTGAGGAGCGATGAGCACGGGTCGCTTCGTGTGCGTGGCGAGCGCGTGCGAGACGCTGCCCAGGAGAGCGCTCGTCATGACGCCCCGCCCGCGCTGGCCGCAGACGATCAGCCCGGCGTCGATCTCTTCGGCGACCTCATTGATCGCCGCGGTCACCGATGCCTCGGCTTGCACGACGCGTGCGGAGGCGTCGTAGCCATGCTTGCGGGCACCCTCGGCCCCCTCTTCAGCGACCCGTTGCGCTGAGGCGGCTTCTTCCTCGTCGAACTCGCCCTCGTTCGGAATGGCGACCATGAACGATCCTGCTCGGGCCAGCTGCACCGCTGCCGACATCCACACGACCAGAACCACAGCGTTGGCAGGCTTGATCAACTCGGCCGCGGCAGCCAGCGCCACCTTTGAGCCGTCCGATCCGTCATAGCAGAACAACACCGGCTTATTCATCGCTGATCCTCGTCATCCGGAGCATCGTCGGTCCCCCACCAGACTACTTCTCAGGCACGGCTGGCGGGGGATGGCGATCAGCGCGCGACGGCGTTGGGTCGCGCGCCCGCTCGTGCCCCGGGTGCGCTTGTCCCGAGGTTCGCGCGTGGCCGGTCAGTAGGAGGCGGTCCCGGTGACATGGGACACGAACACCGTGGAGTTTGCGGACTCGGCGCCGGTGAAGGTGAAGGCGCCGTGTGCTCCTGTGTAGGACCCGGTGCCACCGGTGATCGTGCCGGTGCCGGTGCCGGTAGCGCCACCGCTTGACTTCGGCTTGATCTTGATCTCGATCGTGCCGTTGATAATGCCGTGCGCGGTGTAGATCGTGATCCTTCCGGCGAAGGTGATCGTGGTGCTGGTGACGGTCGTGACTTTGTCCGCGATCGATTCGACGCTGTGCCCGAACGGTTTGCCGGAGACGAGCCCGGTCGAGGTCTGCTTGTTGCCGGGGCGGTCGCCCTGGGAGGTGATCGTTGCGTCTTTGATCGTCAGCTTGATCTGGTG
>JBAPXO010000636.1:0-2296 GCA_049284255.1 Solirubrobacteraceae bacterium
GCCCGTGCGAGCACGAACGCGCCCTCCAGGGCGCAGATCATCGCGATCGTCAGCTCGCGCGCGGTGGGTTCGGTTAGGCCCGCGGCGGTGAAGCGGGGGATCCCGGCCGCGACCCAGCTCTCGAACACGTCGGCGCACGCCTCCCGCATGGGCTCGCTGGAGCTCGAGACCTCGAGCGCGATCGTGGCGATCGGGCACGCGTCGGCGTAGTCGGTGTCTCGCAGGTGCTCGGCGGCGCCGGCGAAGAAGGCCCGAACGGCGGACACGAGGTCGGGCGCCGGGTCGAAGACCGCCGGGATCAGGAGCTCGTAGAGGGCGCCCGAGGCGCGGATCGCCTCGGCGCCGAGCTGCTCCTTGCCGCCCGGAAAGAAGTGATACAGCGAGCCGAACGGCGCTTGGGCGTCGGTGGCGATCTGCTTGATGCCGGTCGCGGCGTAGCCCTGACGGCGAAACCGCTCCGCTCCGGCGTCGAGGATTCGTTCGCGGGTGGTGCTCATCACCTGTATGCTACTCGCTAGAACGATCAATCTAGTAAGGAGTGGCGATGCAATCCTGGCTCGCGAACAAGGTCATCTCCTACGTCATGGGACGCACCCGCGCCGGCGATATCCGCCCGACCCTGCTCCTCGACGCCCCCGATGTCCAGCTCACTTTCCCCGGCCAGAACTCCTGGTCAGGCGTGTTCCGGGGCAAGTCGGAGGTGCAGCGGTGGCTGAGCCGTCTGGCTGCCCTCGGCCTGCAGACCCATCCCGACGAGGTTGTGGTCAAGGGCTTTCCCTGGAACAACACGGTGTGCGTGCGCGGCCACGACTCCCTGCACGGCGACGACGGCGAGCTCGTCTACGAGAACCGATTCGTGATCTGGGGCCGCATGTCCTGGGGCCGTCTGAAGGAGTACGAGGTCTACGAGGACACCCACAAGGCCAACGAGCTCGATCGCTGGATGGCCGAGCATCGACCGGCGCTGGCCGTCGCCGCCTAGTTTCCTGGGCCGCTGGCCCGCTCCGCGATCAGCCGGGTCGCGCGCTCCTTCACCCGCTCGGGGATGAGGTGGCTGAGCGTGGACCGGTGCTCGGCCACCCACTCGTAGGTGCGCTGGGTGGCGTCCGGGAAGCGAGCCAGCAGCTCGGCCGGCCCACGCCCGGCGGGAAGCAGGCGCAGCAGCGGCGGCCCGGCGGCGCCCGCGGACTCCCGGTGACCGTCGGGGGAGATCAAGTGCCATGACGCCTCGCGCTGCTCGGGCGTGAGGTCTGAGAGAAGGTCGTCGGCCTCGGCCGTTCCGAGGGCGAGCGGACGCAGCGCGCGGTTGCGGTCGGCGGCCAGGATCGCCGCCAGGGACGTGCGGCAGAAGCCGCAGTCAGGGTCGTAGAGGACGATCCAGCTCGGTGAGCGTGGGGGGTGGGGGGCGGCCATCGGGCGAGTAGGATCGCGCGCCATGCCGGTCGCGATCATCACGGGTTCGGGGACCCACTCGTTACCCGGCTTCGAGAACCCGCAAGCCATGGCGCTCGACACGCCGTATGGGCCCGTCGAGGTCACGCGCGGCGTGTTCGCCGGCACCGACGTCCTGCATGTCTCGCGTCACGCTGCCGGCCACGTGCGGCTCTCCAACCACGTGACACACCGCGCCAATATCTGGGCCCTGGGAGAGCTGGGGGCGAGCGCGGTCATCGGGTGTACGGCGTGCGGGGCGGTCGACGCCACGCTCTCGCTCGGGTCGCTGGTGGTCTTCGACGACCTGCACTTCGCCGCCAATCGCCTCCCCGACGGCTCGCTGTGCACGTTCTTCACCGAGCCGGGCGACCGGCGGCGTGGTCACTGGATCCTGCACGGTAGCCCGTTCTCCGAAGGGGTCCGCGCCGCGCTGGTGGCGGGGGCGTCGGATGCGGGCCACGCCGCCCGGGACGGCGGGACCTATGGGCACGTCGACGGGCCGCGTTTCAACACGCCCACCGAGATCGCCCAGCTCGCGGCGTGCGGCGTGACCGCGGTCAGCCAGACCGCCGGCCCGGAGACCGTGCTCTGCGGCGAGCTCGAGCTGCCGTTCGGCCTCGTCGGGTTCGTCACCGACTACGCCAATGAGGTCATCCCCGGGGAGCCGACCCCCGTCTCGACGCTCGGCGAACTGATGGCCTCGAGCACGGCGGTCTTTGCGTCCGTGCTGGAAGGCGCCGTGCAGCGGTTGACGGCCGAGTCGCCGGGGGCGGCGGGGACCATGTTCCGCTTCGAGCAGGCCTGAGCGGGCCGTGGCGGTGCGAGATAATCGTGCGGCCGTGCTCGTGATGAGCAGCGGCCC
>JBAPXO010000637.1:0-3266 GCA_049284255.1 Solirubrobacteraceae bacterium
ACGGTGAACAGCACGTGTGGGCGGCTCTTGCCGGCGCTCGCGTGGCCACCAACGGGTGGCGGCGCGCCAAGGCGATGCTCCACTTCGATCGCGGCGGCGAGCTCAAGCGCCGCTTCCTGCTCACCGCCGTGCAGCGCAACCGCAATGCTCAGCTGCGCTTGCGGGCGCTCCAGGAGATCGCCGCCAGTCGCGACGCCGAGGCTTTCGACACCGCGATCGACATCATGGGCGGCTGGCCGCGCGACGAGCGCCGCGAGGGCGTCAAGATCATGCTCCAGGCGCTGGCCGAGCGCCGCATCGGCCGTCGCGATCAGGCCAACGCCTGGATCTGGCGGATGGCCGAGTACACGCGCGAGGTCCATGAGGAGTACGCGGTCCAGCGCTGGCCCGAGACCAAACGGCTGCTCGGGCTGCTCGTCAACTCCAGCGGCTCGGCCCACGCCCGCAACGCCCGCCGCCTCGTGCATGCGTCGCGCAAGGAGGACCGCAGGCTTTCGGCCGCCCTGCTGGCGGCGGCGCTCGCCCACACACCCGAGGCCGAGGAGGCACTCCGAGGGGCGCGGACCCGCATGGCTCGCAAGCCCGCCGCGTTGGCGCGAGAGCTCCTGCGCAACTTCCCCAAGGGCCGGCGCGGCTCAAAGCGGCGTCGGCGCAAGAACGGCCAGGGCGACGGTGGCGCTGAGGGCAACGGCGGGAGGTCGACCGAGGAGCTGCGGACGACCGCGGTCGACGGGCCCGAGGCCGAGGACGGCCGCGACCAGGTCGCGGGCACTGAAGAGCATGAGTCGAGCGCCGACGACGCGGGTAATGTGGAAGAGCTGGCCATTGACGACGAGCCCGAGAGCGATCGCGGCACGGAAGCGGCGGCCTAGGCCCCAGCCCCGAGCAGGGAGGAGACCTCTCATGAAGCGCAGCCTCACCTTCCTCGCCGCGGCCGTGATCGCGGTGGCGGCCCTGGCATCTGCGGCCACTGCCGCGCCCATCTCCAAGTCCGTCCAGTTCCACGCGCTCAAGCGGAACGTGACCTGCGGGATCGAGATTCACGCTCCCAGTCGCCCCGCCACCGAGGTCCTGTGCGGCGCCAAGGGCATTCCCGCGCCCAAGCATGGTGGGACCGGAGACCCTGGCTTCGTCCAGCTCTCGGTGCTCGGCCATCCCCAGCTACTGAGGCTCAGCCAGGACTCGTTCGTCGCCGGCAAGACGGTCGGCCTCGGTCGCGGACGCCTCTGGAACGAGCTCGGTGTGACCTGTCACGTCGCCCAGACGACCGTCATGTGCTTCAACGGCGACAACCACGGGTTCGTCATCGGCAACGGCCGCTACCGGTCGTTCTAGCCGCGACAGGCCTTCCAAGCCCGTCGCCCAGCGGCGGTCAGCGCCCCAGATGGACCTCGCCCGCGTCGAGCGCCACCCGCTCGCCGCCGTCGGTCGCCACCACGAGCCGCCCGTCCTCGTCGATCCCCGCGCCGACGCCCTCGCCTCCGGACCACCGCACCAGGTGATCGCGCAGCGCGTCGCGGTCACGAACCGCCGCCAGAACGTCGTTCTCAGCCGCCCTGAGCCACCGCTCCAGCACTGCCAGCAGGCCTGTCAGCGTTGGCTCAACCGCGCTCGGCTCAAGCCCGAGGGTCGCGGCCCGCCCGCGCAGCTCCGGGGGGAGGTCCTCCTCGCGGACGGCTACGTTGAGCCCGATCCCGAGCACCGCCCAGCGCTCCTGAGGGCGACCCTCGACGAGGATCCCCGCGACCTTGCGCCCTTCCAGCAGGACGTCGTTGGGCCATTTGACCTGAGCCGGGGGGCCCACCACCTCGGCGACGGCGACTCCCGCTGCCAGCGGCAGCAGCCGAGCCGGCTCGCGAAGCACCAGCGAGCACAGGAGTGCCCGCCCGGCGGGCGCGCTCCAGGTCCGGCCCTGGCGCCCGCGTCCGGCGCTCTGCCCCGCCGCCGTGACCAGCGTCCCGTCAGGTGCGCCGGCGGCGGCCAGCTCCCGAGCGCGGATGTTGGTCGAATCGGTGACCCGCAGATGGAGCCTGGGCAGTCCCAGCCGCGCCGCGCCCGCGGCCGACGACTCCACCCCAGGCCTCACCGCGCCCGAATCCGCAGCTCGTCGTCGACGGCCAGTCCGAGGCGCGCCGCCGCATCACCGTGGCTGACCGCCACGGCCAGCTGCCGGTGGGCGTCCTCGTAGAGCATCAACGCGTCGGGAGAGGCGTCGGCGAAGGTGCGGACGTAAAGCGCCGGATGGACGACCCCGGGGAGCTCGAGGGTGACCGGGCGGCCGAGCCGGAGCCCTGATCCCGCCAGATGCTCGTGGCCGGCGTCGAGCGCCAGGTTGCCGAAGCGATCGATGTAGCGAACGTGGGCGATCAGCACGCCGTCGATGAGGCTGGGGCGCGAGAGCTCCAGCGAGACGAGCTCGTCCGGGTTGACAGGGTCCCCCGCTTGGGCGAGCGGGGAGCCGGCGGCGAGATGGGCGGCCACCGGAGCGAAGATGTCGCGTCCGTGGAAGGTCGCCGATACCGGCTCAAGCCGGAAGGGCGAGGCGGCGATCTCCACCGCCTCGACGATCCCGCCGCCGACGTGCGCGGCCAGCGACAGGAGCCCGTTGTCGGGACCGACGAGGAGACGCTCGTCGTCGAGCCGGAGCGCGACCGCCCGCCGCCGGGCGCCGACGTCGGGATCGACGACTGCCAGGTGGACCCCGACGGGCAGGAAGGGAAGCGCGTCGGCGAGGATCAGCGCTCCCGCCCGTACATCGTGGCGGCCGATTCCGTGATCGAGATCGAGAACGCGCGCCGAGGGGCATATGCGCGCCATCACCCCGTGGCAGACGCCGACGAAGTCATCCGACAGCCCGTAGTCCGAGAGGAAGGTGATGAAGGGATCGGCCACGCTGGACCTCAGGCAGCCACGGTTCGCCGAGCGACGTCATCCACGAGCGCCGCCACCAGACCGTCGATGTCGTGGCGCTCGGCCTCCAGATCAGGCTCGTGGCCGCGCTCGCGCAGCGCATCGCTCGTCACCGGGCCGATGCTCGCCAGGCGCAGGCCCTCGGGTAGCTCAGAGCCGCCCAGCGCCTCAAAGAAGAAACGGACCGTGGACGACGAGGTGAAGGTCACGTAGCCGGCCGTCATCACGGCGCGGCGCTGGCTCTCGGTCAGTGGCTCGGCCACCGTCTCATACAGCGCCAGGATGTCGACCTCGGCGCCCCGCCCGCGCAGCGCCTCGGGGAGCACGTCGCGCGCCTCGGCGGCGCGAGCCACGAG
>JBAPXO010000638.1:0-4171 GCA_049284255.1 Solirubrobacteraceae bacterium
ACCTCAGGCAGTGACTGCACGAGCGCGCGCATCCCGTCGGGATTGTGGGCGCCGTCGACGAGCGTGCGCGGCCCCCCGGCAATCTCGTGCAGACGTCCGGGGATCCGCACTTCGGCGGCAGCCGCGAGCACCGCGTTCTCGTCAAGCGCACCGAGGTACGCCTCGGCGGCCGCCCGGGCAAGCGCGAAGTTGCGCCGCTGAAAGGCCCCGAGCGCCCCCACCGCGACTCCGGGATCGGTGCCCGCCTGCACGATCGTCGCCCCTCGCTCGCCGGCCACCCGCTCGGCGACCGCGAGCACCTCGTCCGCCAGTCCAGCGCCGAGCACGAGGGTGGCGCCCGGTCTGACGACGTCGAGCTTCTCCCCGGCGATGTCGGTGAGGGTCGGTCCCAGCCAGCGCGTGTGCTCGAGCCCGACGCTCGTCAGGACCTGGACCTTGGAGGGGATCACGTTGGTGGCGTCATAGCGGCCGCCAAGCCCGGCCTCGATGACCGCCACCTCGACGTGCCGGGCGGCGAGCTCGGAGTACGCGGCCGCGGTCAATGCCTCGAATTGGGTGACCCGGTCATCGCCTTCCAGTGAGCGGTCCACGAGCTCGGCGGCGTGCGCGGCACGGCCCACGGCGGCGCCGAAGGCCGCCGGCTCGAGGTCGGCGTCGCCGATCCGGACACGCTCTCCGAATGAGGTCAGGTGCGGGGATAAGTACGCACCGGTGCGCATTCCGTGGTGAGCGAGAATCGCGGCGATCATCCGCGTCGTCGAGGACTTGCCGTTGGTCCCGACCACATGGATGGAGTCAAACTGGCGCTCGGGATGACCGAGAGCGGTCATGAGCCGGCGCATCCGGTCCAGGCCAAAGCGCATCCCGAACAGCTCCAGGGAACGGAGGTAGCTTTCGGCCTCGTCCTGGTTCACAGGCTCTCCCGGTCGCGCCCACGGGCCAGGTCGCTCACAGCGCCTCCAGCTCGGCGCGCAGGCGCGCCAGCTTGTCGCGTTCGGCTCCCACCACGGCGGGGGGCGCCTTAGCGACGAAACCCTGGTTGGCGAGCTTGCGCTCGGCACGCTCCACCTCAGCCTGCAGCCGTGCTCGCCGCTCGGCAAGACGGCTCTGGGCCTCCTCAGGGTCGACCTCAGAGCCGGGGAGGATCTCGACCGCTCCCCCCGGTACGGGCACCGAGGCCACGGGTTGGCCGGTGCCGCCGTCGAGGGTGACCCGTCCCAGCCGGGCCAGATGCTCGGCGGTCTCCTCATAGCCCGCCGCCGCCAGCCGCCCCTCGACCGCCGCCCCCGCCTTGACGCCCGTCATGTCACGCCATGCACGCAGTGCGGTGACGGCTCCGATGACCTGGGCGATCGCCTCCTCGGCGGCCGTATCGCGAGGTTCGGAGGGGCTCGCGGTCCGCTCGGCGAGCAGTCCCTCGGTGCCGGGGATGTAGGAGTAGATCTCCTCGGTCTCGAAGGGGATCAGAGGATGGGCGAGCGCGACCGTCTCGGTCAGCAGGTGCAACAGCGTGGCGGCCAGGTCCGGCTCTCCTGCGCGCAGGCGGGGCTTGACGAGCTCCAGATACCAGTCGCAAAGCTCGCCGTAGACGAAGTCATACAAGCCGAGGGCGGCGTGTGAGAAGTCGTAGGCATCGATCCGCTCGGAGAGCTCCTGCCGAGCGCGCGCCAGGCGCGAGAGGATCCACCGATCCTCCACCCGGGTGGGAGCGATTCTCGCCCGCGCCTGCGAACCATCGCCGCCCGCCCCTCCGACCCCGAGCAGGATCAGCCGGGCGGCGTTCCAGAGCTTGTTGGTCAGCTGCTGTCCCTGGGCGACCTTCTCTTCGCTGAAACGCACGTCCTGGCCCGAGGACATGGCCAACAGCCCCCAGCGCACGGCATCGGATCCGTAGGCGGGGAAATCGCCGGGGGGCTTGGATCCTTGCGCGAATACCGGCGGCCGGGGTCCACCCTCGATCAGATCAAGCGGATCGATTCCCGTGCCCAGTGACTTGGACATCCGCCGCCCATCGGGGGCCTGGATGATCGCCGTGATGTGGACGTCTGAGAACGGCACCTGGCCGGTGAACTCGATTCCCATCATCACCATCCGCGCCACCCACAGAAAGATGATGTCGCGGCCGGTGACCAGCGCGTCGGTCGGATAGAAGGCGCGCAGCTCAGGGGTCTGGTCGGGCCAGCCCAGGGTGGCGAACGGCCACAGCGCGCTCGAGAACCAGGTGTCAAGCACGTCGGGGTCGCGCTGCCAACCGGGACCGCGGGGCGGCTCGGTGCCGACGTAGGTCTCGGTGCCGCGGTACCACACCGGCAGGCGGTGCCCCCACCACAGCTGGCGCGAGATGCACCACGGGCGGATGTTCTCCATCCAGTCGAGGTAGACCTTGGCCCAGCGCTCAGGGTAAAAGCGAACGCTCCCGTCCTTGACGGCCTCGATCGCCGGGCGGGCCAGCTCCTCCATGGCCATGAACCACTGCAGCGAGATCAGCGGCTCGATTCGCTCGCCCGACCGATGCGAGAAGGGAACCGTGTGCTCGTAGGCCTCGGTACGGGCGATCAGGCCCTCCTCTGAGAGCTCGGCGACGACCTCGCGCTGGGCCTCGGCGATCGTCAGGCCCTGGAAGCGCTCGGGCGCCTCGGCGGTGATCCGGCCGTCCTCGCCGATCACCGAAGGCTGAGCGAGACCATGCCGGCGCCCGATCTCGAAGTCGTTGGGATCGTGAGCGGGAGTGATCTTCAGCGCGCCGGTGCCAAAGTCGGGCCTGACGTAGTCGTCGGCGATGATCTTCAGCTTTCGCCCGACGAGCGGGAGGATCGCCGTCTCGCCGACCAGCCGGCGGTAGCGCTCGTCCTCGGGATGCACGGCGATCGCCGTGTCGGCGAGCATCGTCTCGGGGCGGACCGTGGCCACGGTCACCGCACCCGATCCCGAGGCCAGCGGGTAGTCGATGTAGTAGAGGGTGTCGGTGACCTCGCGCTCCTCGACCTCGAGGTCGGAGATGGCCGAGCCCGTGCCCGGATCCCAGTTGACCATGTAGCGGTCGCGGTAGATGTAGCCCTTCTCGTACAGGGCGACGAACACCTTCAGAACGGCGCGGACATACCCTTCGTCGAGGGTGAAGCGCTCGGCGTCGTAGTCAGCCGACGCGCCCAGGCGCTTGAGCTGCTCGATGATGCTCCCGCCGTACTGCTCCCGCCACGCCCAGACGCGCTCAACGAACCGCTCGCGTCCGAGGGCCTCACGGCTGGTGCCCTCCTGGGCGAGCGCGCGCTCGACCTGGGTCTGGGTGGCGATCCCGGCGTGATCGGTGCCGAGGATCCACTTCGTCCGCCGTCCGCGCATGCGCTGGTGGCGCGCCAGACAGTCCTGGATCGAGTTGTTGAGCGCGTGTCCCATGTGGAGCACGCCCGTGACGTTCGGAGGCGGGATCGCGATCGAGTAGTTCTCTTCCGCGGTGCCTTCGGGAAGGGGATGAAACAGCCCAGATTGCTGCCATTTCTCGATGATCCGAGGCTCCACCTCGGTCGGGTCGTAACGGGTCTTTGACTCCAGCTCGGACATGGGATTCGAGAGTCTAGGTCAGGTGCGGCGAGGGCTCGACGAGATGGCCACGCTGACCAGCACGCGGACGGGTGGGCGCAGGGAGCTGGGCGCGATGCGGCGACTCTCGTCCGAACTTCTGGCTGGGGAAGGGAAGGCGTGCGCCGGCGTAGAGCGTCGAATTCGACCACACCTCGGGCGCGCCGAGGAGGTGTGGGACATCCGCTTCGCTTTCGGGCCAAGTTCTCCCACACACTTCGCAGAGGCGCGAGGTGTGGTCAAAAGTCGCCCTATGGGGCAAGGCTTCCCCTTCCCCAGCCCGAAGTTCGTACTTCGCCACCACTTCGCGCGCCCCACACTCCCCGCGTGCCTCTCGGGCAAGGGACGACCGAGGCTAAGCGGCGGCTTCGTCCTCGTCAGGCGCGGCGACGGTGACGAGCGTCGGTGAAACGCCCTTCTCGATCGTCTCACGGGTGACGACGCATTTCTGCACGTCGCGGCGCGAAGGCAGCTCGAACTGGACCTCGAGCAGGACCTCCTCGATGATCGAGCGAAGCCCGCGGGCGCCGGTCTCGCGCTCCAGGGCCTTGTCGGCGACCGAGGAGAGCGCCTCGTCGGCGAACACCAGCTC
>JBAPXO010000639.1:0-2989 GCA_049284255.1 Solirubrobacteraceae bacterium
ACGCTCTCCTCGGGCGGCGGGCGGTCGGAGATGTCCTCGCCGGGGAAGGCCCGCTGATGCATCTCGGTGCGCATGTCGCCGGGATCGACGGCATAGACGCGCAGCCCGGGGTGCTCGGCGGCCAGGATCGCCGTCAGCTGCTCGAGCGCGGCCTTGGAGGACCCATACCCGCCCCATCCCTCGTAGGGCTCGACGGCGGCATCAGAGGTCACGTTGATGACCGTGCCCCCCTCCCCCAGCAGTGGCAGCGCCATCTGCGTGAGCGCGAGCGGGGCGATCACGTTGACTGCGTAGACCGACTGCAGGTCGGCCAGGGGGTAATTGGCCAGCCCAGGCTGCGGGCTCGGGCCTAGCGTGGATGCGTTGTTGACGATGACGTCCAGGCGTGAGCCGGCGGCAGCGACCAGGGCGCCGCGATGCCAGTCATCGGTGACGTCTCCGGGGATGGCGCTCACGTCGGTCAGGCGGCTGAGCTCGCCGGCCGCGGCCATCAGATCCTCGGCTCGGCGAGCGTCGAGAACGAGTTCGTAGCCGCGTTGGGCGAGAGCGCGGGCGAGCGCCAGCCCGAGTCCGCGTGAGGCGCCGGTGATGATTGCTTTCTTGGTCATGGCGGGCACGCTACGCGCCGCCGGGTCCCGCTTTACAGGGGCAATTGGTCCTAGGACTCGCCGCCGGCTAGCCCCCGCTGGACCGCCAGGACGGCGGCCTGGGTGCGATCACTGACCCCGAGCTTGGCCAGGACATGGCCGACGTGGGTCTTGACCGTCTTCTCGGCGATGCCCAGCTCGAACGCGATCCGCTTGTTGGACCGTCCATGGGCGATCAGCGCCAGGACCTCGCGCTCACGGCGCGTGAGGCTCGCGCCGGGCTCGGCGCCCCCGCCGTCCAGGATGCCCGCACCCCCCACCCCACCGCCCGGTTCGCTCAGGGTGCGCAGCAGCCGCGCCGCGACCGTGGGGTCGATCATCGCCTCATCCGCGCAGGCACTGCGAACGGCGCGCGCCAGCTCCGATGGCTCGACGTCCTTGAGCAGGTAGCCGGCGGCTCCGGCCTGCAGCGCCGGCTTCAGGCGTTCGTCGTCGAGGAAACTGGTGAGCACGATCACCCGGATCTCGGGAAGGAGCTTGTGCACGGCGCGCATCGCTCCGATGCCGTCCAGGCCGGGCATCACCAGGTCCATGAGGATCACGTCCGGTTGCAACGCCTGGGCCTGCTCGATCGCCTGCTTGCCATCGGCCGCCTCACCCACGACGTTGATGCCTTCCTGAAGCTCCAGGAACGCCCGCAGCCCCTCGCGCACGACCGCGTGATCGTCGACGACCAGCACGCGGATGCCGTCAGATGCCATCGGCAGCGACCTCCAGCCGGACGCGGGTTCCCGAGCCCGGCGCCGAAATCAGGTTCAGGCGTCCGCCGACCTCCCGGGCGCGCTCCTCCATCGAGGTCAGCCCGAGGTGATGGGAGCGAAGCTCGGGGTCATCCGGATCAAAGCCCGCGCCGTCGTCGACGACTTCGAGGATCAGTCCCTGACCCCCGCTCCGCAGGCGCACGGTTACGTGCTCGGCCCGGGAGTGGCGGACGGCGTTGTGAAGCGCTTCTTGGGCGATCCGCAGCACGTCGGCGTCGCGGGCTTCGCCCGCCGGGTCTCCGTTGCCCGAGATCTCAAGATCTGACCGCACATCGATGCCATGTAGCCGGCTCTGCATGGCGACCTCCTTGCGCAGCGCGCCCGCCAACCCGTCGCGCTCCAGGTCTGGAGGTCGCAGTCCCATGATCAGCGTGCGCAGCTCGGCCTGCGCCTCGCGCGCCAGTTCGCGGACACGATCGAGCGCGACCTTGGCCGACTCCGGATCGCGCGCCAGCAGCGTGGCCGCCGACTCGGCGCCGAGGTTGAGGCTGAACAGAGTTTGGCTGACGACGTCGTGGAGCTCCAGCGCGAGCCGGTTTCGCTCCGAGAGCACCGAGAGCTCACGGCTGCGCTCGTAGAGACGGGCGTTGGTGATCGCGATCGCCGCGTGGGCGGCCAGCAGCTCGATGAGCTGCTGATCATCGGCGTCGAAGGTCGGAGCGGCAAGCTTTTCGGTCAAATAGAAGGCGCCGATCACCTCGTTCCGGGCGAGGATGGGAACGCCAAGAAACGAGCGCATGTCGGGGTGCTCCCGCGGCCACCAGCCGCGAAACCGCGCGTCCTTGTGGATGTCGTCGGTCAGGTACGCCGCCTGGGTCTCGAGCATTGCGCCGAGCATCCCATGGGTGCGCGGCAGTGGGCCCATGGCGGCCACGAGGTCGTCGCTCATCCCGGAGACCAGGAAGCGCCGGAAGCCTCCTGCCCCGTCGGGGATCCCGAGCGCGGCGTAGCGGGCACCGGCGAGCTCACGCGCGGAGTCGACCAAACGCTGCAGGACCTCCTCGACCGACAGCTGCGAGGCGACCGCCAGGACCGCGTCGCTGACCGCCTTCAGGGCTGGGCTGACCCGCTCCGGCATGCCCGAGACGATAGCTTTGCTCTGACCATGCAGATGCCGCGCTTCTTCTTCTGGACCCAGGTGGCGATTGTGGTCTTCGTGCTCGCGGGCATCGTCATCGCGATCACCAAGCTGGGCTGAGTGTCAGCCGGGTCCGAGCAGATCAGGTCGATCCTGGTCGGCACCGACGGCTCGGACACGGCCGCGGTGGCGGTCGCCCGCGCGATCGAGATCGCCCGGGGACTGGGGGCCAGGCTCCAGATCGTCAGCGCTTATGAGCCGGTTCCCGAGCGTCGGCTGCGCGACGAGCGCGTGCGCATACCCAGCGACGTGCAGTGGGCGATCAACCCTCGCGAGGATGTGCTCGCGCTGCTCGAGTCGGCGCTCGGCGCTGCCCGCGCTGCGGGCGTCGTCGAGGTGGAGACGTTCGCGCGGGTGGGTGACGCAGCCGACGCGATCCTCGACGTGGCCGAAGAGCAGCGCGTGGACCTGATCGTCGTCGGCAACAAGGGGATGACCGGGGC
>JBAPXO010000640.1:0-4495 GCA_049284255.1 Solirubrobacteraceae bacterium
CAGCGTCGCCGAGACGGTCTCGGTGCTCGCCGACCCCTCGCCACCGCCCCGCACAGCGTTGCCCGAGCAGCTGGTTTTGGGCCGCGAGCGCTACGGACGCTGACCTCCCGCTCGGCGGCGTTCGTTCCTAACCGCACCGCGTCTGAGGGGCGCTTACCGTGGGTATGTTCCCAAGTGTTCGCCCAGGCAGATCGGCTCGGCGGATCATTAGTCCGGCAGAACGGCAGGCGGCCGACTTTTGGCGGTGTCTGACGCGCCACGTCCCTTTTAGGCAACTCGAAGAGATGGCGATGGCAAGTGAACAGATGCCCGTACCGAGCGAAGGGGTGCTCGGGAGCGATGAACTGGCGACGCGCTGGCGTCGCGACGGCGACGAGCATGCCCGTGACGAGCTGTTTAGGCGGTTTCTGCCCCTGGCCCGCAAGCTAGCCGGCCGCTACAGCAACCCCTACGAGCCCCTCGAGGACCTCGTCCAGGTGGCCTCCCTCGGCCTGCTTGGCGCCGTGGATCGCTTTGACCCCGACCGCGGAGTGCACTTCTCCGCGTTCGCGGTTCCCACGATTCTGGGCGAGCTCAAGCGCTACTTCCGAAACACCGGATGGTCGGCTCACGTCCCGCGCAGCGCCCAGGAACTGGCGCTGCGTGTCGACCGGGCCTCACGTGAGATCACGGGACGTACCGGCCGCTCGCCTCGTGTCCCCGAGCTCGCCGGGTACCTCGAGATCCCCGTGGACGACGTACTCACCGGCCTCGATGCCGGGACCGCCCACTACTCGGTCTCGCTGGATGCGCCGGCCTCGAGCTCCGACGTGGAGGAGCCGCAGACCCTGGCCGAGAGTCTCGGTGACGACGACGATCGCTATGAGCTGATCGAGACCCGACTGTCGGTGTCAGCGGCCATGACCCGGCTGCCCTATCGAGAGCGCCAGGCGCTCAGTCTGCGGATCGAGCAGGGGCTCAAGCAGGTGGAGATCGCCGAGGAGATGGACTGCTCGCAGATGCAGGTCTCGCGCCTGCTGCGAAGCGCTGCCGCCCGGCTTCACGAGCTCACCGATCCCCCAGTCTGATCGGGAAGTTCCCGGAGAAATTTCCCGGGTAGGTAAGACGTCGGGTGCCTGCGTCGGAAAGGCCGGGCATCCAATACCGCCCAGTGGGGGTCGTCGATCGCGTACGGCTCGCACGCCTGACGGAACGTGGACGGCGGCCCCACTGGCGCGCGCGGGCTGGTTGCAATCCAACCGGTTGGCGACGGTTGGCGCGCGCGAGGATTGCCGGGTGTGCCGGTGGGCAGACTGGGAGGCGTCGGAATCATTGGGACCTTGTGGACGACCAACATGCTCAGTTCTTGATCATGGTGGGGGACGCCTTCGTCGCCGCCGCGCTTGCCGAGCTCCCCTTGGAGGTAGTGACCAGCGACGGCAACCGGATCAGCGGCGTGCCCGCCTTACTCGAGGCGGTCGATAGAGGCGCCGAGGTCGACCACACCGGATACCCGAGCAGATTTCGCCTCGATGCCGTCGCGGTGGCGCTCGAGGACATCGTGGAATACATCGTGCGGTCGCCGACGCCATCCGGGTCCGATGTCCACGGACAGCGGGCGGGCGAGCACCGATCGCAAACTTAAAGTGCTCGGCCCGCCCACAGCCCGGGGGAGTGAGAGGAGCGACAGAGCGCCCAATGCCGTCGGCGCACTGTCACTTTGAAGGCCTCCTACCCGCCCGGCGGCGTTTTGTTCTACCGCGGAACCGACCCGCGTTGATTTGCAACTCGGGGCGCGAGGTCCGGCTCAGCCCGCTGGCGCCGGGAGCTGGCGCCGCGCCCCCAGCCAGCGCGTCATTTGCGCGTACACCGCGGGATGGTTGAGGAGCTGGAAGTGACTCGTCGAGCCGAAGTGTCGGTAGTGATCGACGGGGAACTGGAGTCGCTCGCCGCGCCCCCCATGTGACCACGCACTCGATCGCAGCACCAGGAGGTCCCCCATCAGACGTCCCACGGGATGCTTGGGATCACGCGTCAATGCGGCACTGACGAAGTAATGGTTGGCGCTGGCCAGGAACGGCACCACCGTCCCAATGTTGTTGCGGCGGGCGTCGGGATCGTGGCCGGACCAGTCCTCGTCGACGACGTAGCCGTAGCCGAGATCTTGGACGCCGGCGCTGCGCGCCTTCAGCGGCTTGGCGAAGCCTCGCGTCTCCGGAAGCGAGGACATCGCAGCGCACGCGGCGTTGGCGGCCAGCTCGAGCGGAGCCCCCTTGTGGGGCGCCCCGAGCATGAAGACGTGGCGGACCTGCTCACGCCAGGAACCGGGCGCGGCGTAATGGCACGCACTCCGAGAGATCAGCGCGCCCATCGAATGGCCGATGAGCGCGATCTCGGTCACCTGGGTGGGCCAGTTCGCGGTCACCTCGGCGAGGGTTTCCGACAACCGCCGACCGTTGTGGGAGATGTGAAGGCCACTGTTGTAGCGAACGTAGAGCGGCGTGTAGCCGAGCTCAAAGCGCATTCGCTCGCCATAGGGAACGTGCCTGGCCGCGCCCAGGTGCCAGGAGTCGTCGGTCTCGCAGAGACCATGTACGAACACCGCGAGGCGCCCGGTGGCATCGGGGAACGCCGCTTTCAGCGCCTCGGGATCAAGCGGGAGGTCGCGACCGCTCAGCCGGATCGACATCGGTATCTCGAGCCCGTTGCGACGAGTGTGCAGGAGATCCCCCCACGCGCCGTTGAGCGCGCCAAGCACAACGCGACCGCGACGAGTGCTCGACATCGCCGGCGCGTCCGGTGGTCGGGTCAGGCTGAGGGCGCGGGCGCCGCCCCTGACGATCGCGCCGGTGAGTGCCCGGGCGCCGGTGTAAGCGCCGTTGGCCACGTGATCGTGGATGACCTTTACGGGGGCGGCCGGTGCCCCCAGGGCGCCGAAGACACGCCCGGCAATGCCCTCGTGCACCTCGCGGACCTGACTCGCGATGCCCCCCGCCACCTCCCCGGCGAAATCTCCTAGCGCTCGGACCTCGTCAGGCTGCATGCACCGGAGAGCCTACTTCTTCATAGGCCTCGGCCAAACGCTTGATGCCCTCCTCGATCTCGGAGGGCGTGACCCCGGAGTAAGCCAGGCGAAGCGACGACTCGCCGCCCTCGAGAACGAACTCGGTGCCCTTGACGAACTGGACGTCGCGGGCGGCGGCGGCATCGAAGAGAGCGGCCACATCGGTGCCCTGGGGGAGGTCGACCCACAGGAAGTAGCCGCCCTCGGGAGCTACGAAGCGGGCGTCGGGCATGTGCTCTGAGAGCGCGGCGCACAGCGTCTGGGCGCGCTCGCGCAGCGCCTCCTTGACGGTCTCGATCGAGCGGTCGATGGCGCCCGAGCGACAGAACTGGTTGACGATCGACTCGGCCACCATGTTGGGCGAGATGTAGGTGCTGGTGGCGCGCCGGGCGATCTCAGCGATCAGCTCCGCGGGCCCGACCAGATAGCCAACCCGGATCCCGGGGCAGACCGTCTTGGAGAACGAGGACGCGTAGACGGTGACGTCAGGCGCCGTCGAGACCATCGTCGGCAGCGCCTCGCCGGCAAAGCGCAACGACACGTAGGGATCGTCCTCGAAGATCGTGAACCCGTGGGCGCGCGCGAGCTCGATCAGTCGCTCGCGCTTGGCCGCCGACAGCGTGTAGCCGGCGGGGTTCTGGAAGTTGGGGATGATGTGAGCGAGTTTGGGCTGCGCCCCACCGGCCAGCACGCGCTCCAGGGCGGCGGTGTCGATCCCGTCAGGCTCAAGCTCCACCATTCGCACGTCGGCGCCACGGTTGCGCAGCGACAGCAGCGTGCGGTCATAGGTTGGCCGCTCGACGATCACGGTGTCTCCATCGGCCACGAGCGCGTCGAACAGGAACGCGTCGGCCTGCATCGAGCCGTTCGTGACGAGCACGTTGGCCGGCTCGACCTGATGCTTGTCGGCGATCCATTCCCGTAGCGGCACGTAGCCGATCGCGGTTCCGTAGGCGGTGGTCCGCTGGGGATCATTGGTGAACGCCTGCTCGGCGGCGGCCCGCAGCCCGTCGATGTCGATGATGTCCAGGGACGGGGCTCCGCGGGCGAACGAGATCGTGGCTGGCATGGCTAGAAGACTACGAGGTCGAGCCCGACAGGTGCACGTCGACGACAGCTCGGTCGTCGCCCTCGAACTCGCGCACCACTACCTCGCGTACTCCGGGGAGTTCTTCGAGGCGGCGCCGGAAGTCTCTGAGGGCGTCGGTGCTGTGCAGTGGACCGGTCGCGAGGCTGATCGTCGTCGGGCGCGAGGGCTGGGGGCGGCCCGGCAACGGATGGGGCTCGGGAAGCTCGGGACCGTGGGCGAGGGCGTCGGCGTAGGCCTCGAGCAGCTCGGCGGTCGAGGTGAGCAGCCGCTGGTGAAAGTCGATCAGCTCCTGAAGCTGGGCGACGAGCTCGGAGGGCGAGGATGAGTCCAGCTCCTCTGACGCGGCTCCTTGGGGGGCGGGC
>JBAPXO010000641.1:0-4820 GCA_049284255.1 Solirubrobacteraceae bacterium
GGGGTGGCCGAGCGGTCCCAATGGCTATACCGATCTGATCGATGGGCTGCTCGACAGCCCGCTCATCTCGGTGCAGACCGACATCGACGTCTCGCTGGCCAACCTTCAGACTCACGTCAATCGGTTGGGGGCCGACCTGGTTGTCCTCACGTGCCCGCTGGATGCGTTTACCGGCAACCGCTTCGGAGAGCTCGAGTGGCGGGGCATCATCGTCCGCAGCGTGCACATTCCCAACCTCGATCTCGCGCAGGGAGCGATGGTCGTCAACTACCCCGGTCGCGAGTACCCGTTCATCCGGATCCACGAGACCAAGCATGCCTCGAGACAGGAGATTCCGGGCACGGTCCTGGGGTTCGAGTTCGCGGGGGCGCCCACCCGCTACTACCCGATCGAATTACCCCGCAACCGCGCGTTAAACGATCAATACCAGGGCTTTCTTCGCGAGGAGATCGGCTCTGAGCGGATCTTTTTCGCCGGTCGCCTGGCGAACTACGTCTACATCGACATGGACGATTGCATGCGCCAGGCCATCGACACCGCTTCGCAAATCGTCGAGCACCTCACCGCGTCGCGTCGATAGGAACGAGCGGGCCGCGGGTTCCTACTCCTGCTCTTCTGGGACCACCTCGAAGCGATACCGGCGAAGGCCGATGATCGAGAGCAGGAACGAGGAGAAAAACACCTGGACGCCAACGATCACCAGCGTCGCGGCTACGAGTACCAGCTGCTCCTGGGCCAGAGCGCCGAAGCCGACGGCGATCCAGTGGACTACGACGACGCCTCCAACGATGAACCCGATCGCGAAGATGCTCAGGCCGATGATCAGGCCGTGCTCGAGACGCAGGCCCAGGCGCGTGCGCACGGCGTAGAACCAGTTGTCGGTCTCCCCCAGGTAGTAGCTCGCGTAAGCGTGCGCGCACACCCCGAGCCCGAGCACTTGGACCCCGACGATGATCAGCAGGGATCCTGCGATCAAAGTGTGCATGTACCAGCCCCGGCCAAAGAGGTGAATGTCGGCGAGCACGGTGATCGAGGCCAGCAGCCCGAACAGGCAGAGCAGCCCTCCCGGCACGATGAACAGATAGAACGGGCTGTGGAGCAGCAGGAAGCGCAGATGCCTCCAGCCGTCGCGGAAGGTCGAGAGCTTCGAGTACCCGCTACGCGGCGAGTACGTGATCGCGATCTCCTCGATGACGAGACCCTCCTGGGCGGCTCTGACGACCATCTCGGACGCGAACTCCATCCCCGTCGTGCGCAGAGCCAGCCGCGGCAGGGCATCGCGCCGTATCGCCCGCATCCCGCAGTGGGCGTCGCTCACCCCGGTCCGGAAGAAGACGTTGAGCACCCCGGTCAGCATCGGGTTGCCGACGTAGCGATGCAGCCAGTTCATTGCGCCGGGCTCGATGTTGTCCATCCGGTCGCCCATCACGAGTTCGGCGCCCCGCTCGAGACGCTCGACGAATCTCGGGATGTCGTTGAAGTCGTAGGTCAGGTCGGCGTCGGCCATGATCAAGTACTCGCCCCCAGCCTCGGCGAGACCAGTCAGGTAGGCACTCCCGTAGCCGCGCCGCAACTCGGTGACAACCCTGGCACCGGCCCGCCTGGCCAGGAGCGCGCTGTTGTCGTCTGAGTCGTTGTCGACGACGATCACCTCGCCGTCGAGGTGGCTGAGCTCGAGTGCGGCAAACGCTCCCGCCACGCAGCGCTCGATGTTCTCCTCCTCGTTTAGACAGGGGATCACAACCGAGACCGAGGGCCTCGGCGTAGGCGGACGCGCGACGGCGCCAGTTCTGATTTCAGTCGAGCTCATCTGCATGATCAGGAGATCCCCCTGCTACCAGATCATCCCCAATAGCTTGGCATCATGCTGAGCCGACGCTTGAGCCCGAGCGGGATCCGCTCGTGCTTGACTCCGGCGAGCAGTCCGACCATCTTTGCCGACTCGTAGAGGGCGGCGTACGGGATCCAGCGGCGCTGGCCGGTCTGCCACAGCCACCGGATTTCGCCGCGCGCATAGTCGATCGCCGAGCTGCGCAGCACTCGTGAGGAGTTGCGCGCTCCGGCCATGTAGGCCCGGCTCGACGAGGCGCCGGAATCGAAGAAGCGCCGGAAGGCGCCCGCCATCGAGTAGTTGTGGGAGTGCCGCACGGCCGCGGCCGGCTCGTACGCGATCGAGAAGCCGGCCAGCAGCACCCGGCGGCTCCATTCCTGGTCTTCGCTCATGATGATGTCTTCTACGAACGGAAACCGCTGCCAGATGTCTCGGGGAATCGCCGAGTTAACGTTCGAGAACAACGTCGTGTTCATGCTGAGCTCATCGACCGTCGGCGCCCGCTGGCGGCGAGGCTCCGGGCCGTATAGGAAATTCAGGAAGTACGACTCCGGGGGAGTCGCGCCCTCGTTGGGCAGCTGCCTGCCATAGGCACCGGCGCAGCCGTCATCGCGCAGAACGGGGGCGGTCAGCCGCGTCAGCCACTGCTCGTCGACGGCCACGGCGTCCTGGCTGAGAAACACCAACAGCTCGCCGCGGGCACGCGAGGCGCCGAGGTTGCGCGACGCCCCGTGGCTGAAGTCGCGCGTGGGAATCTCGTAGACGACCGCCTCGTGGGCGCGGGCGACGTCGAGGCTGCCATCGGTCGAGCCCGAGTCGATCACGACGATCTCCACCTCTTCGGAGGCCTTCTGGGACCGGATGCCGGCGAGGCAGCGCGCCAGTCCCTCGCCCCCGTCCTTGACCGGGATCACCACTGAGATCACCAGGACCATCTTAAGGACCGTCACCCGGCGCCGGCCCGCCGATTGCCGCCGCGGGGACGCCCTGTATAAGGCGGCTAGAGCCCGGCGAGGATGACCTTCAGGCCCTCGGCCAGCCCCACCTGCGCCTGCCACCCGAGCTCACGAGCGGCTCGAGTGACATCCAGGCAGCTCCGGCTCACCTCACCGGGACGCTCGGGTTCGAACACGGGGTCCAGCGGAGGTTGATCAGCGACCTCGCGCAGCGCGTCGAGCAGGTCAAGGACCGAGGTCTCGCGGCCGGTGCCGATGTTGATCGGATCTATGAGGTCCGATTCGGCGGCCAGGAGGTTGGCGCGGACGACGTCTGAGACGTCGACCCAATCGCGCGTCTGGCGCCCGTCTCCGAACACCGTGGGCGCCCGGCCCTCGACGAGATGGCCGCAGAAGATCGCGACCACGCCCGCCTCGCCGTGCACGTCCTGGCGGGGGCCATAGACGTTCCCGTAACGCAGCGAGACCGTCGAGAGCCCGTGCAACCGGGAGTACAGGCCGCAGTAGCCCTCAGCCGCGTACTTACCCTGGCCGTAGGGCGCCAAGGGCTTGATCGGGTGGTCCTCGGGCGTGGGGATGATCTCGGCGTCGCCGTACAGGCCGCCCCCGGTGGAGGTGTTGACCAGCCGGCGAGCGCCGGCTGCTTGGGCAGCCTCGAGCATCGCGATCGTGCCGAGCACGTTGACCACGGCATCCGCCCTGGGGTCGCTAACCGAGGCGCGGACGTCGATCTGCGCCGCCAGGTGAAAGACAACCTCCGGGCGAGCGTCGGCGACGATCCGCTGGATGCGATCGGCGTCGCGCACATCGGCGACCTCGAGGCGCGCTCCGGCGGCGATGGCGGACTCGAGATTGGCGCGCTTGCCGGTCGAGAGGTTGTCGATGACGGTGACGCCGTCGCCCCTGGCGACGAGCGCGTCGACGAGGTTCGAACCGATGAAGCCGGCGCCGCCGGTAACCACGCAATCCATGAGCGCCAGCAGGTTAGTGCCCGCTTCGCGCCCGCGCAGATTGCCTTGCGCAGCCGAGCAAATGCGTAACTTGCAAGCCGAATCTCCGTTGCTATGGGTATACGTGTCGAATCCGCCCCCGTTTAGAGGAGATTTGAAGCTGTCCATCCGCACTGAGTTCCCGCCGCGCCCCGATGGCCCCCAGCGGTCGACCGGCGCCGATGACCGGCATCTCTCGCCGCATCCGGACGCCCCCGACGCGCCGTCGCCGGCTACCGACGATGTGCTCGGCGTTCCCCTCGCGTTGATCGACTACGAGGGCACGCTCGACTGGATCGATGCCGCCGTCGCCAACGGCGAGCGCGGCTACGTCTGCGTCTGCAACGTCCATACGGTGATGGCCTCGGCCGAAGACCAAGAGCTGCAGGCCGCGCTGGATCGCTCCTCGGTCAACGTGCCCGACGGCCAGCCCCTGGTGTGGGCTCTGAACCTGCTCGGCAACTCGCTGACGGATCGCGTCTACGGCCCCGAGCTCATGTCGCGCTCGTGCGCGCGGAGCGCCGAGACCGGCCAGCGCCTCTACCTCTACGGAGGACGAAACCAGGGAGCGCTCGTCCAACTCGCCCTCAACCTCCGCCAGCGCCATCCCGGGGTCAAGATCGTCGGCGGTTACTCGCCGCCGCACCGGCCGCTGGGCGAGGAGGAGCGCCAATCGGTGATCGACGAGATCAACGCCTCGCGGGCTGACGTCGTCTGGGTGGGGATCGGCGTCCCCAAGCAGGAGAAGTGGATGGCGCAGATGCGTGGCGAGCTCGACGCTCCAGTCCTGATCGGCGTCGGCGCGGCCTTTGACTTCCACGCTGGCCTGGTCCCCCAGGCGCCCGACTGGATGCAGGAGCACGGCCTGGAATGGGCCTACCGGCTGGCGCATGAGCCACGCCGGCTATGGCGACGCTACCTGCGCTACAACCCGCGCTTCGTGCGTGCGTTCGCGGGGCAGCTGGTTCGTCATCGTCGCGCGCAGGCCGACGGCGCCGCGCGGGCGAGCTGACCCGAGCCGAGCTCTCCCGGCCCGCGCGCCCC
>JBAPXO010000642.1:0-3233 GCA_049284255.1 Solirubrobacteraceae bacterium
TTGGGCGTAGGTACGCTCGTTGCGGATGTCTTTATCGGTTGAATTGGGGCTGGTGCTGGCCGTGCTGACCGCGTTCGGGTCGGTGGCGGGGTTCTTGTACAAGTTCCGTGGGGCGCGTGAGGCGCCAGCGGTTGAGCTCCGGCGGCCGGTGCAGAGCACGGTGGCGCTGTTTCGCTCACCCGTGTACTCGCTCGGGATCCTGATCGCGCTGGGGTCCTGGGGGTTTCACGTGGGTGCGCTGGCGCTCGCGCCGATCTCGCTCGTGCAGTGCGTTATCGCGGGCGGTCTCGTGCTTCTGACCGTGGTCGCCGATCGGCTGTTCGGCATCGAGGTGACGCGGCGGGAATGGTGGGGGGTGGGGCTCACCGCCCTCGGGCTGGCCTTCCTGGCGGCGACGCTGGACGGTGATGCCGGGAGCGCCCACTCCCACTATGACCCCGGCACGCTTGCCGTCTTCCTGGTCATTGTCGGTTGTGCGGGCCTCGCGCTGTGCCCGTGGTCGCGTCGCCCGGCTCTGCTCGCGGTCTCGGCGGGGCTGCTGTGGGCGGCGTCCGATACTTCGATCAAGGCGCTCAGCTCGCACCTGGGTGCGCTGGGGTTCGGGGTGCTCCTGCACCCCCTGGCGCTCGTGATCCTGGTCGCCTCATTGATCGGGCTGCTGATCTCGGCCAAGAGCCTGCAGCTCGGAGAAGCCGTGCCGATGATCGCCCTCACCAGCGCCGCCGCAAACCTGACGACGATCGCCGCTGGGCCGATCGTGTTCTCCGAGCCGCTGCCCGCCAGCCGCCTTGGGCTCGTGGTGCGGATGCTGGCGTTCGTGCTCGTGATCGTGGCCGCGGCGTTGACCCCTCCTCCGGCGCCGTCCGCGGAGCCCACCGCCACCCCCTGAGCTCGGCGGATCCATGCAGTCGGGCTCCCGGAGAGCGGTGCGAGGCCCGATCCAGCGGCCATGAACGAAGACTTGACGGACCCCCGGTAATCATGAGGTCCAGGAACCGGTCCTTTCGTGACCGGAAGCCTTAGAGTGCGCACAATGTTCATCCTCATCGTTGGAGCGGGACGCGTGGGTTCCGCCGTCGCCAAGCGGGCCCTGGAGGCGGGCCACGAGGTTTCGGTGCTCGACTCCGACCCGCTCTCGCACGAGCGTCTGGACAAGGATCAGTCCACGAGCTGGGAGGACGCCGGGGGCCGGTTCACGGTCGGCGCCGCGCTAGAGGTCGACGGTCTGGTCGCCGCTGGGATCGAGGAGGCGGATGTGTTCATGGCCGCCACGCGCGGAGACAACACGAATCTCGTGATCGCTCAGGTGGCACAGCGCCGCTTCAACGTCCCCCGCGTCGTCGTTCGGGTCGCCGACCCCGCCCGCGCCGCCTGGTACTCCGAGCAGGGGCTGCTTACGATCAGCCCGACACAGCAAGCGATCGATCAGGCCGAGCAGGTAGTGCTCGAGCCCTGAAGGGAGCCTAAGCGCAGATGTACGTGATCATCGCCGGGGCGGGCAAGGTCGGCTGGAACCTCGCTCGAGAACTGATGGCCAAGGACCGCGAGGTCACGATCATCGAGTCCGATCACCGCAAGTACCGGATCGTTGAGGAAGAGCTCGAGCATGCCGTGCAATACGGGGACGCGACCGAGCTCTGGGTACTCGAACGCGCCGGGATCCAGCGCGCCGATCTGGTCATCGCGGTCACGGGAGACGACGAGGACAACATCCTCATCTGCCAGGTCGCCAAGGAGAAGTACGGCTGCGACCGGATCGTCGCCCGCGTCAACAACCCACGCAACCTCGACCACTTCAAGCTCCTCGGCATCCAGCCGGCGGTGTCGGCCACCGACCTCATCCTGCGCCTGATCGAGCACGAGGTCCCCGAGTACGGTCTCGTGCAACTTCTCGCGCTCGAGGAAGAGCACCTGGAGATCATCGAGCTCGAGGTCGGCGAGGGCTCGCCCGCCGCCGGACAGCGCGTCGCCGACATCGTGCTCCCCAACGGCTCGCTGATCATCTCCGTGCTGCGCGATGGGACGGGCTTCGTGCCCAAGGCCGATTCGGTCATCAATGCCGGCGACCAGGTGCTGCTCATCCTCGATCCCGGCCTCGAGGGGGACATCACACCCCGGTTCGCGCGCAACGGCGGCGATCCCGGGAGCGCATAGGCGCCGGCCGCGAATGGCCGATCGGGACGTCGAATATCTTCTGATAGGTGGCGGGCTGGCCGCGGCCAACTGCGCCCGCTGGCTACGCAAGTCGGGCGCTGACGGCTCGATCCTGCTCGTCGGGCGCGAGCTAGACCTTCCCTACGACCGGCCGCCGCTCTCGAAGGGCTACCTGCGGGGTGCCGAACCCCGGGAAGGCGCCCAGCTGCACGATGCCGCGTGGTACGAGGCGCAGGAGATCGAGGCGCTGACCCGCACCTCGGTGATGAAGCTCGATCCTGCTGCGCGCACCGTGAAGCTCTCGACCAAGCAGGAGGTCGGCTTCGGCCAGGCGCTGGTGGCGACCGGCGCCAACGTGCGCCGCCTCAACGTCTCCGGCGCTGAGCTGGAAGGCATCCATTACCTGCGGACGTTTGCCAACAGCGACGCCATCCGCGAGGACGCCGCCGGCAAGCGAGTCGTCCTGATCGGCGGCTCCTACATCGCCAGCGAGGTCGCCGCCTCACTGACCGAGCTCGGCAGCACGTGCACCATGGTCATGCTCGAGCCGGTCGCTCTGAGCCGCAGCTTCGGCGCGGAGACCGCGCGCTTCTTCCATGACCTCCTCGTCGATCACGGGATCGAGATCTATGGCGAAGAGGAGCTCGACCGCTTCGAAGGGGCCGACGGACGCGTCACGAAGGTCGTTTGCAAGAGCGGCCGGGAACTGGAGGCTGACGCTGTGGTCCTCGGCGCCGGCGTCGCTCCCGACGTCATGCTGGCGCGGTCCGCCGGGCTTGAGATCGGCGAGACCGGAGGGGTCCGGGTCGACGCTCATCTGCAGACGGCCACGCCCGGCGTGTTCGCGGCCGGCGACGTGGCCGAATACGAGAGTGTCGTCCACGGGGGGCGTCGGATCCGCGTCGAGCACTGGGACGTCGCCTTCACTCAGGGCAAGACGGTGGCCATGAACATGCTCGGCAAGGTCACGCCCCACGACGTCGTGCCCTATTTCTTCTCTGACCTCTCGGACTGGGCGGCGATCGAGTACGTCGGACCCGCTTTCGACTGGGTCCGCGAGATCATTCGCGGTTCGCCGG
>JBAPXO010000643.1:0-6585 GCA_049284255.1 Solirubrobacteraceae bacterium
CCCGAGCGCCGTCCAGCGTGCGCTGCTGGCGATCACGGAATGCGTCTGATTGCGCGATCCGCAACGCCACCGCCTTGCCGGCGATGATGTGCTCCAGCGGGCCGCCCTGCTGTCCGGGGAACACCGCGGAGTCGATCTTCTTCGCGTGCTCCTCCTTGCAGAGGATCATGCCGCCGCGACCGCCGCCGATCGTCTTGTGGATCGTGGTCGTGACCACGTCGGCCATCGGGACTGGCGAGGGGTGAAGCCCCGCGGCGACCAGGCCCGCGAAATGGGCCATGTCGACGAGCAGGTAGGCGCCGACGGAGTCAGCGATCTCCCGGAACCGCGAGAAGTCGAGCTGGCGCGGATACGCAGACCACCCGGCGATGATCATCTTCGGCCGGTGCTCCTCGGCCAACCGCGCCACCTCATCCATGTCGACCAGCGAGGTCTCACGGTCGACGTGGTAGGCGACGATGTCGTACAGCCGGCCCGAGACGTTGATCCGCATACCGTGGGAGAGGTGGCCGCCGTGGGCAAGCTCGAGCCCCATCAGCGTGTCACCGGGCGACAGGAGAGCGTGGTAGGCGGCGGTGTTGGCCTGAGCGCCGGCGTGGGGCTGCACGTTGGCGTGCTCGGCGCCGAACAGCGACTTGGCGCGGTCGATCGCGAGCTGCTCGGCGATGTCGACGTACTCGCAGCCGCCGTAATAGCGCCGCCCGGGATAGCCCTCGGCGTACTTGTTGGACAACACCGAGCCCTGGCATTCGAGGACCGCCGCGGGGGCGAAGTTCTCGGAGGCGATCATCTCGAGCGTCCGCTGCTGGCGGTCGAGCTCGAGCGCGAGGACCTCCGCGATCTCGGGGTCCACCTCGGCGACGGGGCGGTTGAAAAAGTCGGGCGGGAGGTCGACGCTCACGAGGCACGCATGGTAGCGACGACCACCGCCAGATCCCCGTGCTCCCAGGCCACGCGGGCATCGAACCCCGCAGAGGCAAGCCACGCCAGCTGATCGGAGAGCGAATCCGGACGGTCATAGCCGGGCGTCACCGAGATGACGGCAGCCGACGGGTCGGCGGGCACTACCACGTCGCCGAGCACGAACCGTCCTCCCGGCGCCAGCGCGTCCCGTACACGCCTGAACAGGTCGCGCTTGTCGGCACTGCGGAGATGGTGGACGCACAACGCGCTCACCACCAGGTCAAACGGGCCGCCAGGCAGCTCGTCCTCAAGCCGGCCCACGAACAGACGAATCCGATCGGCCGGCAGCCGTGAGCGGGCAGCATCCAGCATCGACGCGCTCTCATCCACACCGACCAGTACCGCCGACGGGTGGCGCTCCAGCACCCGCCGCGCCGTCTCCCCCGTTCCCGTGCCGAGGTCAAGCGCCCTCTGGGCGCCAGCCCCGCTGGCGTCGGCGAGCTCCTCCTGGAAGCGCTCGTAATCGGGGATGTCCTCACGGATCATGTCCGCGTAGGTCAGAGGATCGAAGTGAGACTCCCAGTCCACCGCCGCCGCGACCTCATCCTCCCCCACCCCGCCGAGGCGAACGATGTTCCAGACGCCATCGTCCTCATACAAACGCAGATCGATCACCGTGGATGGCGTACCGGGAAGCTCGCCGCCGTCGATCACCAGGTCGGCGGCGCGACGAATCGGATCGGGAACCTCTTCCAGGCGCCGGGCATCGGGCTCGCCCGCCAGATTCGCGCTGGACTGCAGCACGGGCCACTTCACGCCCGCCAGCGCCGCGACATCGGGCACCCGCAACCCCAGCGTCGACGCATCATCCCCACAGGCCAGCGGGAATCGGCCGGCAGGATTGGGCAGCAGGACGCTCACGGCTCCTGGGAGCAGGCGCTCGAGCGCGACCCGGGTGCGCGCGCCGAGCTCGGGGAGCGCCGCGAAGGCCAGCGATCGATCGAAGAACATGACCGCCGAGGGCTTGTCCAGGCGACGGCGCTTGAGGCGGTACAGGCGCTCCACGGCAACGCGGTTGTGGACATCGCAGGCCAGGCCGTAGACAGTGTCGGCCGGGAACACGGCCACGCCCCCCACCCCCATGCAGCGCTCGAAGGTCTCGGCAGAGGCGCCGGTCACGCCCGCCCCACGACCACGCGCTCCAGACCCGCCAGGTCACGCCGCATCTCGACCGACGCAAATCCCACCCCGGCGACCAATCCCGACACCGAAGCGGCCTGCTCGGGACCGATCTCCAGCGCCAGCAACGCGGGCCGCGGCGACATCTCCCCGACCTCCGACACCAGCCGCCTGACCACGTCCAGACCGTCGGCACCTGCGTAAAGCGCCAATCCGGGCTCATAGTCAGCGACGTCTAACGGGAGCGGAGCGCCGGAGGCCACGTAGGGCAGGTTGGCCAGCACGGCATCAAACCCCCCGCCGACGCCCTCCAGGAGGTCAGACACGACGAACTGAACGTCCAACCCGAGCGCCAGCCCGTTTGCCCGCGCCACCGCGAGCGCGTCAGGGCTCACGTCCACGCCGGAGACGATCAGGTCCGGGCGCTCCTGCTTCAAAGCGAGCGCGACCGCGCCGCTCCCGGTCCCGACATCGAGGACCCGCGCCCCGGCCCCCACCGTGAGGCCGACCTCAACCAGGAGCTCGGTCTCCGGCCGTGGAATCAGCACCCGGCGGTCGACCGTCAGCGTCAGGTACCGGAAATCGCGCCGGCCAAGGATGTAGGCGACGGGCTCGTGCGCGGCGCGGCGCTCGACGAGCCCGCGGAAGCGGTCGAGCTGGGGGGCAGCCAGGCGAAAAGCAGAGTCGATCACCAGCCGCGCACGGTCCACCCCCAGGACAAACGCCAACAGGACCTCGGCATCCAGACGCGGCGTGTCGGTCCCGGCGCCATCCAGCCTCCGGCGACCCCAGGCAACCGCCTCACTCACCGAGGTAGCCGCCACCCCGGTGGTCTCAGCCAACCGCGCGCTCCTCCAGGCGCCGGCGCTTCTCATCGTCCTGGAGGGCGTCGGTGAGCTCGTCGAGGTCGCCCATGAGGATGCCGTCGAGGTTGTGGGAGAGCAGGTTGATGCGATGGTCCTTGACCCGCCGCTCGCCGTAGTTGTAGGTGCGGATCTTCCCGGCGCGCTCCCCGGTCCCGACCTGGGCCAGACGGCTGGCGCCGATCTCGGCCTGCTGCTCGGCCAGGGCCCGCTCGTACAGGCGCGCGCGAAGGACGCGCAGCGCCCGCTCACGGTTCTGAAGCTGGGACTTCTCGTCCTGCATCGAGACGACGACGCCGGTCGGCTTATGGGTGATCCGAACCGCGGAGTCGGTGGTGTTGACCGACTGGCCACCAGGCCCGGAGGACCGGTAGACGTCGATCTGCAGGTCGTTGGGATCGATCTCGACCTCCACGTCGTCGGCCTCCGGGAGTACGGCGACCGTGGCCGTCGAGGTGTGGATCCGCCCCTGGGACTCGGTCTCAGGGACACGCTGCACGCGGTGGGTGCCGCCCTCGAACTTGAATACCGAGTAGGCGCCGTCGCCCTTGACCGCGAAGGTGTAGTCGCCCTCGCCGATCGCCAGAGGCTCGACCTTGAAGCCGCGGCGCTCGGCGTACCGGGTGAGCATGCGATAGACGTCGCCCGCCCACAGCACGGCCTCGTCGCCGCCGACGCCGGCCCGAACTTCGACGATGACGTTCTTGTCGTCATTGGGGTCGCGCTCGACCATCGCGAGCCGGATCTCCTCCTCCAGCTCGGAGATACGCTCGCGCGAGGTGTCGATCATCGTCCGCAGCTCGGGGTCCTCCCCGTCTTCGGCGAGGAGCTCGCGCGCTCCCTCAAGGTCGTCTACGGCGCGCTTGTACTCGGTGGCCAGCCGGGCGGCCGGCTCGAGCTCACGGTAGGCGCGACTGGCGGCCGCGAAACGCTCGCGGTCGTGAATGACCTGCGGGTCTGAAAGCTCGGTTTCAAGTTCGCCGAAGCGGTTCTCGAGCTGGGCGACGAGCTCTTCGATCATGCACGCGAGTGTAGGAGCCCGGTTTCGGCCCCTACATCCGCGGGCAGTCGGTCAGCTGTCAGTCGTCAGGGTTGACGACGTCCTTGACCTTGTCGGCGGCGCCCCCGACCGCGTCCTTGACGTTGCCACTGGCCTTGTCGACCTTGCCCTCGTTCTTCAGGCTCTGATCGTCGGTGAGGTCGCCGGCCGCTTCCTTGACCCTGCCCTTGCCCTTGTCCATCGTTCCGCCGTCTGACATGGACCTGCTCCTTTCGGTGAAGGTTGCTACTGAGGGGTAGCTACCCCGACGCTCGCGTCGCCAAAAAGAGCGCTGCCGGTGGACGACCGCTAGGCGACGACTTCGACGCCGAGCAGATCAGCGGCCGAGGTCTCGCCGGGGCGCTCGACGGCGAGTACAGCCTCGAGCGCGGCGATCGATACCGCCAGCTCGTCGAGATCGGGCTCCCGGGTGGTCAGCTTCTGCAGCTGCAGTCCGGGATACATGATCGCCTGCACCCAACGTCGGGAGCGGTTGCGGCCAGCCCATTTGATGACCTCAAACGACAGGCCCGCGATCACCGGGACGCCCAGGATGCGGGTCAAGACGAGGATCCACCACGCGGGGAGGCCGATCGGCGCGAAGACAAAGATCGCCATGATCATCACGATCAAGAGGAAGCTGGTTCCGCAGCGGGGGTGCAGCCTCGAGTACAGCTTGGCGCGCTGAGGCGTGAGCTCGTCCCCGGCTTCGTAACAGGAGATCACCTTGTGCTCGGCCCCGTGGTACTCGAACACGCGGCGCAGATCGCGGATCCGGGAGAGCAGATACAGGTAGCCGAGGAAGATCGCGGTTCGCAGCACGCCCTCGACCAGCCAGAAGAGCAGCGAGGAGCCGAGCTGATGTTTGATCAGGCTGGTCACGCCGACGGGAACGACGAAGAACAACCCGACCGCGAACACCAGCGAGACGATGATCGTCCCGACCCAGGCCCCGCCTGAGATCTCCTCCTCGGCATCCGGAAGCTGGGCGTTGGCCGAGATGCTGAGGGCTCGCAGGCCGATTCCCATCGACTCGATCAGCGCCACCACGCCGCGGATCACGGGCAGGCGGTAGAGCCGGTGACGCTTGGCGGCGGAGGTGATCGGAAACGAGGTGACCGCGACATCGCCCGGGACGGCGGCGGCCTCCTCCTCGGGAGGCTTGCGCACCGCGACCGCCCAGGTCGAGATGCCACGCATCATCACGCCCTCGAGGACAGCCTGACCGCCGAGGGGAGCATCTCCCCGTGCGGTCAGCCGACCGTCGGGCGCTGCGGGGTTTGCGTCCACGGGCTCAGGGGCGACGCCGCCGGCGGTGAGTGACCCGTCGCGCACGTCGCCCCCGCCGTGGCTCATCAGCAGCAGGTGCTGATCAGACCGCGGCGCGAGCGTTGCGCCGGCCCTTGGCGACGCGGCGCTGGAAGCGCTCCACGCGACCGCCGGTGTCGACGAGCTTCTGACGACCGGTGTAGAAGGGATGGCAGGCCGAGCAGATCTCAACGTGGATCTCGGACTGCGTTGAGCGGGTCGTGAACTCGTTCCCACACGTACAGCGCACGTGGGCTTCGGTGTAGTTGGGGTGGATCTCAGTCTTCATCGTGCTACTGAGTCTAGCGTCGCTTCGTTGGCCGCCGGGATGAGGAGGTGGCCGGGCAGACGGCGGTCTTCTCGTTGTTGGCGCGGTTGGAATCGTCCACCTCGTCGGTGGCATCGACGGTCACGGTCGGCGGCTCGGTGGCGTCGCACGCGGGGCCCACGAAGGAGTCGGTGCGGGTCTGACCAGGTCGCAGGAGGCCGATCGTCTGCGTTTGGGGGTTTGAGCCATCGCCGGGGGTGAAGAGGACCTCGAAGGGGCCGGCCTTACTGCCTCCCCGATTGCCGATCACCGCGGTGTAGAGCGCCTGTCGGGGCTGACCGGCGATCGAGCTGACCGTGATCGAATCCACCAGGAGGTCGGGGCGCAGCTCCCGCTGTGTGCACCGCGGGCTATGGCGAACCGTGGTTTGCAGGACCTTGCCGTGGGCTCCGGTCCAGCGAAAGCTCACCTGGAAGCGGTAGGTGGCGGGTGCCTCGAGGTTGTAAACGGGCTTTGAGAGCACCCAGACGTCCGCCGCGCGCTGGCCGAGAGTCGGGTCCTTGGGGGTGATCCAGGCGTTGAGCCCCGCCGCTCGCACCACCGTCTGAGACGACGATCCCGGGGTCCGTTCGAGCAGCGCGAACTTGACGGCGAGCCGGCGTGTTCCGGCCACCGGCCGCATCACGGCCTTGACCGTTATCGAGCGGTTGGGCGGGTCGAGTGCGCGCTGGCAGGCGTACCCCTGAAGCTGCGCCCGCGGCGGGTTGGTCGAGGAGGCCGACGATGTCGACGCGGACGCTGCCGGGACCGCCGCGCACGCGCAGGCGAGCGCAGCCAGGATCGCTGTGTTCAGGCGCCTCATGTCCCCAGTTAAACAGCCTCAAAGAGCCAAAGTTGCCACCGCAGCGGCTTTGCGGCGCTTATCAGGTGATTTGGTAGAGGGGCCCGTCGCCGCCTTCGGGAGGCGTGAGCCGCCCGCCCTTGGCCGTAATCGCGCCGCACTGCACGCAGTTGGTGTAGTTGAC
>JBAPXO010000644.1:0-3207 GCA_049284255.1 Solirubrobacteraceae bacterium
GAAGGAGTCGATGCGCCTGACCAACCACCCAAAGTTCATGCCGAAGAACCCGGTGATGAACGACAGGGGCAGGAAGATCGTCGCGATCACCGTCAGCTGCTTCGTGACATCGTTCTGTCGCACTCCCAGCTCGGTCTGCTGGAGCGAGATGATCGCCATGTTGGCCTGCAGCACCGAGGCCAGCGCATCCCGTTGCCCGAGGACCTCCTCGTTGACGAGCTTGAGGTGGTCGTTGACGTCCCGGAAGTAAGGGATCAAACGGTCGTCGATCTGTGAATAGATGCCCCGCTGCAGGCTCTCCACCGGCCCGAGCAGAGGATGAACTGCCCGGTAGAAGTCGGTCGCCTCGCCCCGCAGCCGGTAGATGCGCTCGGTCGCAGCGACCGACCCGCCAAACACGATCTCCTCAACCTCGTCGACGTCCTGTTCCAGGCCCTCGACGACAGGGGCATAGTCGTCGATCATCTTGTCGAGGATGGCCCACATGACAGAGCTCGAGCCGTGGCGCAGCAGATCGGGCCGCCGCTCCAACCGCTGACGAGCAGAACCGAGCTCGGCGACCCCGCCCTGGCGAACGGTGACGACAAATCTCGGCGAGAGAAAGATCGAGACCTCGCCGAACTCGACCTCCTCGTGCTCGTCGTCGTACCGGGCTGAACGGACGACCGTGAACAGGATGTCGGCCTCCTCGTAGAGCTCGATCTTCGGGCGCAAGTGGAACGACTGCGCGTCCTCGATCGCCAGCTCATTTAGCCCAAAGCGATCCTGCAGGTCGGAGAGCTCCTCTGGCGCAGGGTCGACCAGCCCGATCCAGACAAACCCGGTCTCGTCGTCGGCGCGCACGACCTGCGCCGCCTGTTCTACGTCCATCGGCCCATCGTCCTGACGCCGACCATCCCGGTAGTGGGCGCAGTCGACGATCATCGGGGTTTCGGTACGCCAAACGTGGCCAGACTCCTCTTCGCGGTAGCCTCGATCTCGCCCCTCCGAGGGCCCGTGGTTCGGGCTCCGCCCCCTCCCTCGGTAGGCTTACGGCAAGGAGAGAGCATGCACGTCCCCCTTGGGGTACTAGTCGGGATCATCGTGGCTGCTGCGCTGCTGGTGGCGTGGAGGATGAGTCGCGGCCCGAGGGAGCCCGGAACGCCCGAGGCCGAGGGAATGCAGTCGGCCCTGCACGCCGCGACCGCCACCCTCCCCCACCTGCGTCGCGGGCTCAACATGAGCTCGGCCGCCGAGACCGTGCCCCACCTTCTGGCGCTGACCGGCGCGGCCGCGATCGCGCTCGCCGACACTCGGGCGGTGCTCGCGATCGAGGGCGAGGGCCGGGAGCAGGTCCGCCCCGGCGATCTCCTCTCCCGGTTGCTCGAGCGCACCCGCGACGATCGCATGCAGATCGTGCCCCGTCTGGTCTCCTCGGACCCCACCTGCCCGTTGCGCGCCGCCGTGCTCGCGCCGCTCACCATCCAGGGCAAGCGCGCGGGGACGCTGATCACCTTCTATCGCGCTGTCGGGCGCCCCAGCAACAACGAGCTGCGCGTGGTCGCCCAGGCCGCGAGCCTGGTCTCGGCGCAGATCGAGCTCTCGGTGCTCCAAGAGCAGGAGGAGCGCCTGGCTCAGGCCGAGCTGCGCGCCCTGCGCGCTCAGATCTCGCCGCATTTCATCTACAACGCGCTCGCGGCCGTGGCCGGCAACATTCACGCCCGTCCCGAGGAGGCGCGGGAACTGCTGATCGACTTCGCCGAGTTCACGCGCTACCTGTTCCGAGACGGACGTTCGTACGTGACCCTCGCCGAGGAACTCGAACATGTCGAGCGCTACCTGCGCCTCGAGCAGGCCCGTTTTCGTCACAGCCTGCACGTCTCGATCGACATCGCGCCCGAGACCCGGGGCGCGGTCGTACCCGCGATGTCGGTCCAGCCGCTGGTCGAGAACGCCGTCCGACACGGGGTCGAGCGGCGCACGGGCGAGCGGCGCACGGGCAGCGGACGGGTCACGATCCAGTCGCGCCTGGCGGGGTCCGACGTAGAACTGCGCGTGTCCGACGAGGGAAGCGGGATCGACCCCGGACGGGTGGCCGGGCTGCTGACGGGCACCGGCGGCGGAATCGGCCTGCCCAACGTCGACGCCCGCCTTCGCGCCACCTTCGGCGAGCGCTACGCCCTGCAGATTGAGACCGAACTCGGACGCGGGACGACCGCCGTCATGACCGTCCCCAACATGCTCGGAGAACCGGCGGTCCGCGAAACGATGCTCTCGGTCGGAGGCTGAGGGCGTGAGCGGCGATCAGCTCACGATCCTCGCCGTCGACGACGAGCAGACCCAGCTCGAGGATCTCGCCCGGCTGCTGCGCGGGCTACCGAGCGTGGGCGAGGTGGAGTGCGCGTTCGACGGCCACGACGCGCTGGTCAAGGCCTCGAGCCAGGCCTACGACGCGATCTTCCTCGACGTTCGGATGCCCGACCTCGACGGGCTGGAGCTGGGGCGCGTGCTCCGGCGCTTCGCTTCACCCCCGCAGCTCGTGTTCGTCAGCGCGTTTGACAACGCGGCGGTCGACGCCTTCGAGCTGCATGCGCTCGATTACCTGCGAAAACCGGTGGCGCGACGGCGCGTGGAGGAAGCGGTCGAGCGTGTGGTGTCGGCGATCGAGTCTGCTCCGCCGGCGTCCAACGGAGGATCCACGCGCCCCAGCGCGGGCGCGGGGGTACCGACCGATGGCGAGATGGTCGCGGTCGCCAACTTGCACGGCGGCTCGACCCGGTTGCTCGCGCGGGCGACGATCCTCTACGTCCAGTCCTACGGCGATTTCGTACGGATCGTCACCGTCGACGGGCGCTACCTGCTCCGCGCGACCCTGTCGGAGATCGAGAATCGCTGGGCGGGGCAGGGTTTCGTGCGCGTGCACCGCCAGTACGTCGCCAACCTCAGAAACGCCGTTGAGCTGCGACCGTTGCTGGGCGGAACGGCCGAGCTCGAGTTCGCCGACGGACAAACCGTTCCGGTCGCCCGGCGGCACACCGCGGAGCTCGGGCGCCTGCTCAGCGTGTGATCGCCGGCAGGCGCCCGTGGCGCTCGGCTGGTTGCTATGAGCCGAAGTCGTCGGCCAGCTTGGTGAGGTTCGGGATTCCCAAGCCGGCGCCTTCGTTAAAGAGCGTGCCCGGGGTCCCCGTGTAGTAGATGTTGTCGTTGCTCGTGCCGCGGGTGTTCAGG
>JBAPXO010000645.1:0-1799 GCA_049284255.1 Solirubrobacteraceae bacterium
CATGCAGGCCGACACGCCCGAGGAATTGCATGCCATGGCGCGGGCGTTAGGGCTGCGCCGGGAATGGTTTCAGTCAAAGCCCGCCCGTCCCTGGCACGACCACTACGACCTGACCAAGGCCAAGCGCGAGCAGGCGATCGCCCTCGGCGCCATCCCGGTCGGGCGGCGTGAGGCGGTACGGCGCAACGCGGCGTGGCGGGCGAGCTACCGCCGGGGCTGAGGCCGAGGGGGCAGCTCGCGCCCATTCTTCGCCGCCTCTCGCGTCGGGCTGCTCGAATAGAGGACGGCACCGGGGGTGAAGGAGGCCTCACCGGAGGCTCTATTACGAAAACCTGCCGGAAGCGCTCGAAGGGTTTCCCGGCACCGGCTGAGTATGAGAAGGTTTGTGCACGTATGAGTAGGTTTGCTGACCCCGAGATGGCCGCCGCCGGTCATCAAGAAGAGGACCGCGAGGACGACAGGGCGAGGCTCGCCGAGCTCTCGGTCCGGATTGACGCGCTTCTGGACGCCGGGGAATGGCACGAGGCCCGTCGTCTCACCATCGAGGCCCGAAACCTCTCTCGTCGGGTCTACGGAGACCCGCTGATCACGGCCCGGGCGAACGGCGGACGTACGAGCCCAAACCTGGACGGGTCTCCCCTTAGCCGCGGGCCCAGATCCTGACCTGAGTTCCCTCCTCCTCGCGCTCCGGACCTGCGAGAGTTCTCGCGAGGACTTCCGCCAAAGAGGAGAGACGATGAGCGAGAGTGGAACCGGTTCAAGGACGATCGCGGCAACCGTTGCCGCGCTGCCGAGCTCGGCGGCCGAGCGCTTCGCCGACCGCCTGGCCGCGCGTTACAAGGTGGGCGACGAGTGGCGCGAGATGAACTACGAGGAGACGCTCTCGGCCATCGAGGAGATTGCGCTCGGCCTGGCGGCGCTCGGGGTCCAAGCTGGCGATCGTGTGGGCCTGCTCTCGGACACGCGCGTGGAGTGGACGCTCTCCAGCTACGGGATCTCGGCCGCCGGAGCCGTCGTCGTGCCCGTCTACCCGACGAACTCCCCCCGCGAGTGCGAGTGGGTGCTGGGCAACTCCGGTGCCCGAGCCGTGATCTGCGAAAACGCCGAGCAGCTATCCAAGGTGCGCCAGGTGCGCGATGACCTGCCCGACCTTCAGAACGTGATCTCGATCGACGGCGATGGCGGCGACCTCTCGCTGTCGGAGCTGCGCGAGCGCGGCTCCGGTCGGGACCGCTCGGAGCTCTCAGAACGCCAGTCCGCCGTCGACCCCGGCGATGCGTACACGATCATCTACACCTCGGGCACCACCGGACCGCCCAAGGGCGTGGTCCTCAGCCACCGTAACGCGATGACGGTCTGCGAGATCGTCGAGGAGCTCGGGATCATCCAGCCCGATGAGATCTCCTATCTCTTCCTGCCGCTCGCCCACGCCTTCGCGCTGACGGCAATGCTCGCTTCCTTTGATCAGGGAACGACGATCGTCTACTACGGCGGCGACACCAAGCAGATCCTCCCCGAGCTGATCGAGACCCAGCCGACCTATCTCCCGTCGGTGCCGCGGATCTTCGAGAAGCTCTACACCGCGGCGATGAAGCTCCAGGAGCAGGGATCCGAGGAGGACCGCGAGCGCTTCGCCCAGGCGATCAAGCTCGGAGTCGAGGTCCGCCGGCGCCAGCAGCGCGGCGAGGACGTGCCGGCCGAGATGCAGGAGGCCTTTGACCAGGCCGAGGAGCGCCTCTACGGTCGCGTCCGAGGCCTGTTCGGCGGTCACATCCGCCAGGCGATCACCGGAGCGGCGC
>JBAPXO010000646.1:0-5677 GCA_049284255.1 Solirubrobacteraceae bacterium
CCGCGAATCCTCTACCAGAAGATGACCCCCGCCGGTGCTGCCGGCAAGCCGACCGTGATCGCCGCGACGGTGACGAGGTCGGGTTCGCAAACGCTCACCGCGAGCTTCCTTCCCGGCGCCTTTGCCAATACGTACCAGTCGATCCACTGGCAGGTCCTCAACACGCTCAAGCCGCCGCGTTGCACGCCGAGCGATCCCCATCATGCCGTCTGCCAAACCGTGTTTCCCGCCCGCCCGGCGCTCGCCAAGCTGCATGTTCCGCAGCTCGCCGGCTGCACGGCGACCGGGCCGGCCTACGTCACCAACGGTCCGCGCAGCCAGCACGAGATCGCGCTCACCTTCGATGACGGTCCCTGGTATGACACGCCGCAGTTCTTGGACATCCTCGAGCGCTACGACGTGCCGGGGACGTTCTTCGAGATCGGAGAGCAGATCAGCGAGTACGGGGAGGGGGGTGCGATCGAGCGGCGGATGCTGGCCGACGGCGACATGGTCGGCGACCACACCTGGAGTCACCCCAACGTGTCGGCGGGCGGGGCTGCCGCCCGAAGCCAGATCTCCAGGGCAGCCGCCGCGATCAAGACAGCGACCCATGGCTTCCAGCCCTGCCTGTTCCGCGCTCCCTACGGCGCCGTGAGCCGGCCGTTGATCTCGCTGGCGCGCTCGATGGGCTTCACGGTCATCCAGTGGGACGTCGACCCGACCGACTGGGCGCGCCCGGGGACCGACACGATTTATGACCGCGTCACCTCCATGGCACGCAACGGCTCGATCATCCTCCAGCATGACGGCGGCGGCAACCGCTCGGAGACGCTGGCTGCGCTCCCGCGGGAGATCCAGTTCTTCAAGGCCCGCGGCTACCGCTTCGTGACCGTCACGCAGCTGCTGGGCGAGCGGCTGATCTATCGCTGATCCGCAGGTCGGCGTCGATCGCGTCGACCAGGGTGAGCGCGAACTCGAGCACCGCGTCCATCGCCCCCGGGTCAACGGCGTCGGCAACGTCACGGGGTTGGTGCGAACGCGGCGCCAGGCCTCGCTCATCGAGCGCGCCGACGGAGATCGCCGGCAGGCCGGCCATGCGCGCGGGAAATGCCGGACTGACTCCGCGTCCGCGGTAGGGCCGGGCTTCGGAGCCGGTCTCCGGGTCCGCGACGCTCGCCGCGATCCGCCGCAGGCGGGCGAGATAGCGCAGCGGGATCAGTGAGCCGTCGCCCACCCACCATCGGGGCTGTCCGGCGCCGCAGGGTCCAATGCCGAGGACGATCGTCTGCGTCGAGGTGAGCTCCCGGCGGCGGCCCCTGAGGTGCCGGGTGAGACCGATCATCTGACCGTCACCCGCCCCTTGGAGAACCACCTCGACCTGGAGATGCCGCGGCGGCGCGGCATCGAGCGCTCGCGCGAGCGCCAGCGCGACTCCGGTGCCGCTAGCGTTGTCGCCGGCGGCGGGGCTGAACTCGGAGCCCCCGTGCTCGAGCAGAAGCGCGAGCTCGAGCACCAGCGAGACGGTTGGGATCAGCTGCAGGACGCCGATCCAGGTGCCGGCCGACCCGCCGTGACGGAGGATCGCGACCACGACCAGCCAGATCAGCATGATCGCCAACCAGCCAACCCATCCGGGGGTGAAGCGACCGCCTCCTGCCACTCGACGGCAGGTGGCCACGACCCGGCGTGGTAGGTCGCGGTACACGAACCCCCCGCGCCCCGCGTCGTAGTTGCTGGTGATGATCAGCCGAACCCTTCCGTCGGTAGCAGCGCCGCGATTGACGACGTTCTGGCTGGCGTGCTCTCGGGTGAGGCGGCGGCCGAGCGAGTATCCGGTGAGCGAGTCGGCGAGCACCGAGAGCAGCGCCGCCACCAGCAGGCCTCCTCCGATCTCGGGATGGGAGATGCTCAGGAGGCTGCCGACGATCCCGATCAGCGCATGCCAGGCATGGGCCAAGGCGAGGTTGGGACGGCACCAGAAGGTCTCGAGGCTGGTCTGCCGGGGACCGTTCTGAAGATCCTGCGAGAGCCACAGCGCGGCGCGACGCTCGGCGTTGGTCCCGGCCCCGCGGCCCTCGAAGTCCGCAAGGCCACGGACTAGCTCGGCTGGTCGCATCGGCTGAGGATGATCTCAGGAGCGGGCGGGGCGGGCGGCAGCCCTCCGCGGCGCCGCCTGCGCTTGGACGCGAGTGGGCCAGTGAGGTCGACTTGGGCCGATCATGTACAACCACCCTCGATGAGTGAGAACGAACACGCCCTACTGGCGGTGGCGCTCGAGGCGGCGCGCGCCGCGGCCGCGGAGCTGGCCCCGCGCTTCGGGCACACGCAGCGCGATATCCGCACCAAGAGCGGGCCGACCGATCCGGTCTCCGAAGCCGACGAGGCCGCCGAACGGGTGATCCGGGACGTTCTGGCCAGCCGCCGCCCCGGCGACGCGATCCTGGGGGAGGAGGGGGGCGCCACCGGCGAGGGTGAGCTGCGGTGGGTGATCGACCCGCTGGACGGAACCGTGAATTTCCTGTTCGGCGTGCCGCAGTTCGCGGTGAGCGTCGCCTGCGAGGACGGTGATGGGGCGCTGGTGGGTGTGGTCCTCGACCCGATCCGCGACGAGTGCTTTTGCGCGACCCGCTCGGGAGCCGCCACGCTCAACGGTTCGGAGATCACGGCGTCGGATCGCGGTGACCTGGCGACGGCACTGGTTGCGACCGGCTTTGCCTACGACGCCGAGGTTCGGGCACGCCAAGCGGCGGTGCTCGCCAACCTGTTGCCCCGCGTGCGGGATATCCGGCGCGCCGGTGCGGCCGCGCTTGACCTGGCTTGGTGCGCGTGCGGACGCTATGACGCCTACTACGAACGTGGCGTCAAACCGTGGGACCACGCCGCCGGGGGCCTTGTGGCAGGGCGTGCCGGGCTGGCGGTGCGGATGCTGGCGCCCTCGCCGGGCCTGCCCGAGGGCGTGGTGACGGCTCCTGCGGGGTTGATCGACGAGCTGACGGTGTTAGTCGGAGGCGACTGACCGGCCCCCCGGGGTAGCCGTGGCCGCGATTAGACTCTGCGCTCCCGCGGCGGTGGTGGAACGGTAGACACGATGCCCTCAAAAGGCATTGTCCTTCGGGACGTGTGGGTTCGAATCCCACCCGCCGTATCGCCCGGCTCGAGGCCGCGCTCGCGCTCGGTTAGGCGGCTTGGCCTTCGGGCCCGCGGGCGACGATCTTGCTCCCGCGCTTTTCGGCCTCTTCAGCGGTGACCTCGGTCTCGACGTTCCAGCCTTGGGCGAAGCCGACGAGGCAGAGCACGATGAGGGCGATCTCGATCGGGATCAGGACGACCGTGAGGGTGCCGAGCAGGTCAGCACCCAGTCCCTTGCCCCCGAACAGCGAGGTGGCGGGACCGAAGCCCGGATTGTGACGAGCGAACCAGCTCGTGCCGGCCAGACCGGTGGCGGCGATCACCACCACGATCAGCAGCAGGATGCCCAGGCCGGCCGCGATCGGAAGCAGGCCGCGGGCCCATCTGAGGATGTAGAAGGCGATGATCGCGTAGACCAGGATCACCACGAAGTTGATCGGGCGCAGACCCTGAAGCTTGCTCCAGCCGCCGATCGTCAGGATCAGCATCAGCACGATCGAAGCGATCAGGATGCCGACGATGATCAGGCGCGTGATCTTGCATGACCACTTGTCCCGGTTGGGATGGATCACGGCGTGTCCCGGCTTCACGTTTCGGACGACTTGCGCCACGATCGCGGACCTTACATTCTGGGACGGCCGCGTGCAGCAGTTTCCAGTGCTTCACGGCCGTTTGTACGCCGAAGGGCGTCATCTTGCCTCAGAATGCAGCGTGCGCCTCGCGGGCGTGGTGAAACGGTAGACACGCCGGCTTTAGGTGCCGGTGGGCGAAAGCCCGTGGGGGTTCGAATCCCTCCGCCCGCATGCTGGCCCGATCGGGCGATGTCAGCCCTTGGGACCGATGAGACGCTCGAGGATCGCGACGCCCTTGCGGTGTGAGACGGCCAGATTGCGATGGTTGGGTTGCGTGACACGGACGCCGAGCAGCCCGCAGTGCTCGGCGAAGATGTCCCGGATATCGGCCGAGTGGTTGGTGAAGAAGTAGCGGACATAGGAGTAGCCGGCGACGCGTCCACTCGGCAACTTGGTCTTGAAGCTGTTGATGCAGCGGCAGCCGTCGGAGTGGATCAGCCCGCGCACGAGAGCGTCAGGGTGGGCGTGGGTGAGCTCGAGCTGCCAGTCGGTAAGCCCAATCCTGCGTTGATGCTTGCGTCCCGGACCTCGCTGAGGGAATGCCCGGGGGATCGCCGGATGGGCGACGTGCAAGATGTCTGCTTCCTCGCCTGACGCCGGCCACATACCGGTCGAGCCACCTGGGAAGGTGGCTCGCATTGCATCGAGGATTTCGGCCGAGACTGCCCGATAGCGCCGATCGTTGATGATCCTCAGCTCCCAGAACCCCGGCGGCTGATGGCAGACCGTCCCGTCGCCAAGGTAGGCGCCGAGCAGGTAGCAGTAGCGCCGCGGGTCCGCAATCAGCCACTGCTCGTCTAAGGTCGATCGGAGAACCGTTGATGGGACCGTGTCAGCTCGATGCCAGCGCGAGACGGTGCCTGGCGGAACGCCGGTCTGACGAGCGATAGCTCGATCACTCAGCCCCGTGTTGAAAAGCGAGCGGACCTCCTCGTAAATGAGGCGCGAAAACGGCATGCGGCGAACACATGTTCGCATGGCCGCCGGACGTCAACGTCCCCTCTCCGGCTACGATTTGCGGTGCCCAGGGGAGTAAGCTAGTGGTCCACGCGCGCGGTCTCCAAAACCGTGAACCCGGGTTCGAATCCCGGCTCCCCTGCTGAGTGAACTCGCACACGGTCTACCGGACGTTTCACACCGCCGAGCGCCGCGAGTTCGTCCGGATCACCGAGGACGTAGCCGATGCCGTCCGCGAGGCTGGGATCGCCGAGGGCATGGCGCTGGTCTGCGCGATGCACATCACCGCTGCGGTCTGGATCAACGACGACGAGCCGGGCCTACAGGCCGACGTCCTGGAATGGCTCGACAAGGTCGCGCCACCGAGTTGGCGGGAGCCCGAGAACGAGGTGGCGCGCGAGCTGTTGCCCGATCCCGGGGACTATCGCCACCATCGCGGGGGCGAGGACAACGGCGACGCCCACCTCAAGAACCTGCTCGTCCATCATCAGGTGATCGTGCCCGTGACCGAGGGCCAACTCGACCTGGGTCCGTGGCAGCAGATCTTCTACTGCGAGTTCGATGGCCAGCGGCCAAAGCGGCTGATCATCAAGGTGCTGGGGGAGTAGCGCGCGGTAGCATTGGCCCTCTCGCGGGCGAAGTGTTGTGGTTGCACAAAAGCCTTCCAAGCTTTTAGGGCGGGTTCGATTCCCGTCGCCCGCTTCGCGAGAAGGGAGCCCGGCGGTCGGTTTGGTCGCCTGCGCCGGCGGCCGGCGAGGATGGGCTCCGCCGATCCCGGCGAGGCGGTTATCATCGGCTGGCCACGGGGAGTGGCGCAGTCTGGTAGCGCACCCGGCTGGGGGCCGGGCGGTCGCAGGTTCAAATCCTGTCTCCCCGACTACTAAAAGTCCTGCAAGGCGGTGATTTGGCTGAGGCATGAATCCGGCCGAACCGCCGAGAGGGCATCAAAAGGGCATCAAACCCACACGGTGTTTGAG
>JBAPXO010000647.1:0-2938 GCA_049284255.1 Solirubrobacteraceae bacterium
GGAAGGTTCTGCTCGTCATGCTGGTCCCCTGGAGCGACTGGTGCAGCGCGTTTTGAAGGACGCTGTTGGGGTTCTTGACGTTGTTCTGTAGATCGGCTTGTGTGATGCCAGAGGGCTCTTGGCGAAACTGGGTCGGGATCGACAAGTCGAGTTCGGAGAACGTCAGCGCGACCTGATCGAACTGGGCGTTGGTAGGGACGGGCGTGTTGAAGAAGAAGGGCAGGATGTTGTTGTCGGGGATGTTCTGCGGTCCGCCCGCGATCACTTGAAAGACGCCCTGGGCGTTGATTACGGTCCCGTGTGGAATCGATGCCATCCGCACTACGGTCTGAGGCTCAGCCGGGTTGCTGGTCTGGGGTACTACCGCCCAGATACCGGGTTCGACGTGCAGCCCCGCGGCCGGATTCCCGGCCTCGTTGATCTGCTGCATGTAGGTGACCCCGTGCATGTTGATGTCGTGCATGTCCAGCCCGCGGTTCGGGATCTCCCCATTGATCCTCGTGAACACGAGCTTGTCATCGGTGAGGTTCAGCTCGAGAAAGCGATCCTGCCCTGATGTCAGACGGTTCGGACGCCAGATTGCATTGAAGCCGTGGCCAACCCAGGTGCCGGGGGTGTCCCCAGGGCCCGGAAGGTCGGCGAGCGGACCGAGTGGATCCCCGGTTTGCTGCACCGCGTCAGCGGTCACCTCCGCCCCGCGAAACGCAAAGTCGGAATCGAGCTGTGAAATTGCAGACATCGTGACCCCCGATGAGTTCCCAAGACGCCCTATGACCCGCCTGGCTGGACATAGTCAGGCGTGCTGATCTCTGATTACGAACCTATACCTGAGTTAGGTGCACCTGTGAGATTTTTTTCTCTACTCAACGCTGATTAACGTTCCCTATACCGGTCACTTACTCACTGCTCGGCGGCTCTTCTCAGCTGTCGAAGGGGACTGCCCGCCGGCTTGGCTTGCAACCGGCTGGAGGCGCTAGGTCCGGGCGGATTGCATCTCTGCAAGGACAACGCCCGCTTCGCCGCGAGTGAGCCTCTGCTTCATGAGCGCACGTGCTGCGCGACAGTCAGTCTCGTTACCGGCGGCTTCTCCGGCACCAGTGGTGTGTACTTGATCCGGACGGGCCTGCCGACGTAGGCTGGGACCCGGTGAAGCGGCTTCTCCTGCTCTGCGACGGGACCTGGGATCGTGCGACGCGCAAGTCGCCGACGAACGTGCGCAAGCTGTCCGACGCGCTGGCCGACACGGGCACGGCGCCGGACGGCAGCCCGATCGCGCAGCTGAGCACGTACGTCGAGGGCGTGGGAACCAGTTTCTTTGACCGGCTCCCAGGCGGGATCTTCGGCGTCGGAATCTCAGCGAAGATCAAGGCGGGCTACCGGTGGATCTGCCAAAACTACGAGCCGGGCGACGAGCTGTTCCTGTTCGGCTTCAGCCGGGGCGCGTTCACAGCGCGCAGCTGCGCCGGGTTGATCCGCAACGCCGGGATCCTTCGGCCCGGACAGGACGGTCTTGTTGATGACGCCTACCGGCTGTATCGCAGTCGCGACGCCGCTACGCATCCCGATGGGGAAACGGCGAAACGATTCCGCGCGGAGCACTCTCTCGATCCAGTGCCCATCCGCTTCATCGGAGTGTGGGACACGGTCGGCGCGCTGGGCATCCCAGGTGTCCCCGCACGAATGGCACGGGGATGGTGGGGCTTCCATGACCTCAACTTGAGCAGCAGAGTCGACCTCGCCTTCCAGGCACTCTCGATCGACGAGCACCGTCGTCCGTATCGGCCTACCCCTTGGGAGCACCAGCCGCACAGCACTAACCAGACGTTATGCCAGGTGTGGTTCACCGGCACGCACGGTGACGTCGGCGGCGGGTATCACGATCCGTCCCTGAGCGAGATCGCGCTGATGTGGATGGTCGGCCGCGCCAGCGAGCGGGCAGGACTTGGAATCCGTCCCGATTACTTCCACGAGCTCGCAGCGGCGCCGCTCGACCCTGCCCGCGAGCTTGGCTTGGTCATCTCCCCCACCCGTGAAGGCCACATCACCAATACCCGCAAGGGCATCTTCAAGCTGTTACCGGCGTACCTGCGGCCCATGATCGATCCCACGGGCATGGCGCGCTATTGGGCGTCTTCGACCGCCACGGCCCGCCTCAACATTTCCCGCCTGAGATACGACGCTCCTAACCTCAAGGAATATCTGCACGCCGGCGGATCCGTCCAAGACGTCGATATCGGTTAGCCGCCGCCGCTGACGAACGCGCAGGCCGTCGGCCCTAACCGCCAGAACGCGCGGCTTCGGCGCCGAGCCGGGACTCTTGCCGAGACGGTCTCCGCCATCATCCAGCATTGCGGACGCGTCGCAAAGGTAGCTCTGACTGGCGGGTCACCGGCCAATGAAAGCGTTGCTTCCACGGTCCACCAGACCGGGCAGCGCGTCTCATTCTGCTGACAGATGGCGATGCAACGGTCAGCCCTGGAGGTCGGTGGTCCGCCGCTGTCATCCCGCGCCAGCTTGGAGCTCAGGGTCCGGCCTCTCGGCGACCCCCACCCACGCCGACGCCGACGCGAATCGAACGGGGTTCTTGACGCGCGCCGTGGAAGGGGATGGAATGCGCGTTCAATAAGACACCGGCTCTAGACCGCGTCGTAAGCGAGGTGGCGGGCCAACCAGTGGAGGTGCCAGATGGCGGAGCTCCCACCGCCCACGGAGGGGATTGTGCTGGCCCACTTCATCGTCTCGGACGATGTCGAGCGCTCGCAGCGCTTCTATACCGAAGTGCTCGGAGGCCGGGTAGCGTTCTCCGACCCCGGAGGGCTGACCTACGTCGCGCTATCCAACAGCTGGATCATCATCAACGTCGGGGGCGGCCCGACCGACGACAAGCCTACGGTCGCCCTGCAGACGCCACGCGATCCCGACCGGGTCAGCAGCTTCC
>JBAPXO010000648.1:0-1774 GCA_049284255.1 Solirubrobacteraceae bacterium
GCCCACAGTCATCGCGTCGGAGCTCGCACTGGTCGTCGTGACCAGGTGACGCTCGCAGAATCGTCGCCGGGATCCGATGAGCAGGTGAGGGCGCGCTGAGCGGCTCACTGCCGCAAGCTATCGATGATGTAGGAACGGTTAAGGCCGGTATCCGCGCTCTGATGTAGCGAAGATCATCTATGATCTATACACTGGCGCCGCCGGCTTCACGCCCCGGTTGAGGGGCCGGAGACGGTGAGGATTGCCCGGAGCCGCGTCGTCCGGGGCACAAACCCGCAGTCATGGAGGAGAGACAAGATGTTGCGTAGTCCGTTGAAGGTCGGCCTCGCCCTAGCCGCGGTCGTGCTCGCGCTAGGGATTGCGGCGTGTGGAAGCAGTTCCAGTACGAGTAGTGCCAGCGGTAACGGCTCCAGCGCGAGCGGAAGCTCAGGTTCGGCCAACACCGCTGCCGCCACGGCGGCGGTGGCGCGCTACACCGGCCATCCGACCCCGTTCCCGGTCGACCAGCCGCTCAAGAAGCGACCCACCGGCCAGACCCTCGCCTACCTGGAGTGCTCGACTCCTGTGTGCGGTCTGTTCGCCCAGCTCCTGCCGCCCACCCAGAGCCTGCTCGGCTACAAGCTCGTTGTGGTAAAGGGGGCGTCGGCGAGCGGACTACAGAGCGCGATGTCGTCGATCATCTCCCAGAAGCCCAACGGGATCCTGCTCACGGCCATCACCCCGGACCAGTTTGCCCCGCAGCTCAAGCAGGCCGTCCAGGAGAAGATCCCGATGGCCGCCAATGGGGTCATGAATCCCCAGAAGTACGGCATCGGCGCCGCCAATTTCGACCAGCGTCTTTCGCTCCTGTCCGGCAAGCTGCTCGCCGACCAGGTGATCTCGCGCCACGGGAGCAAGGCCAACGCGGTGCTCTACACCATCCCGGAGCTGGACTTCACCTCCTACATACAGAAGGGCTACGAGGCGGAGATGGCTCGCCTGTGCCCGTCGTGCACCAACCGCTACGTCCCGATCCCAGTGGCGACCGTCGGCAACACCGCTCCCACGCGAGTTGTCGATGACCTGCAGTCGCATCCCGACACCAAGGTCGCGGTGTTCGCCAGCGAGGAGACCGTCGCCGGACTGCCGGCGGCGCTGAAGGCCAGCGGCATCAATGTCGACATCACCGGCTTTGCCCCCAATCCGATCGCCCTGCAGTACATCAAGGAGGGCCAGGTCCAGTCCGGGCTTGGCCTCGACCTGGGGGTCATGGTGTGGTCCGAACTCGACGAGCTCGTCCGCCTCTCCACCCATCAGCCCCTGACCGCCGGTGAGCGCGCCGGGGCGGTGCCGATCCAGTTCCTGTACAAGAAAGACCTCACCGGCGACGTGTCCAAGGGATGGAGCGCCTATCCGGACTTCCCACAGCGCTTTGCCAAGTTGTGGGCAGGGAAGTAGGGCGCACGGCGTTCATGGCCCCACTTCCATGATCGCGGCCACGCATCAGCCGCTGCTCAGAGTCCGGGGATTGACCAAGTCGTTCCCCGGACTCCGAGCGCTGGACGGGGTCGACCTGCAGGTCGGCGCCGGGGAGGTGGTCGCCATCGTCGGCGCCAACGGCTCGGGAAAGTCCACGCTGGTCAAGATCCTCGCCGGGGTCTACGAGGCCGACGGGGGCAGCGTCGAGACCCTCCGCCGGGATGCAACCGAGGTCGGCGGCCGCGCCGCTCGCTCCGAGCTGCACTTCATCCATCAGGACCTCGGGCTGATCCCGACGCTGACCACGATCGAGAAC
>JBAPXO010000649.1:0-3975 GCA_049284255.1 Solirubrobacteraceae bacterium
GTAGTGGTCAAACGGCGCTGGCTGTCCCGGCTTGACCAGCTCATAGAGCGGGTACCCGATCGCCGCCGCGCCCAGTAGGGGCAGCACCAAGTGCTTGACGACCGAGAAGCTCTGGCGCTCGAAGCGGCGGTAGTAGACCGGCAGCGCCAGGTTGGCGACCAGATAGGTGAGCGCGATCAGAATCGTGCCCAGCGTCGCGATCTCGCCGAAGAAGGTCACCGGTGGCGTGTTCCAGCCGAACACGTAGCATAGCCCCAGGGCCAGCACGAGATACACCGAGAAGGCCACCCACGGTGTGCGGCGGGTGCGTGTCAGTCGCGCGAAGACCGACGGCAGCAGCCCCTCACGGCCGGAGTTAAACATGATTCTCGCCTGCGAGTTAGTCGCCGCGATCAGGCAGGAGCAGATCGAGGTAAAGCCCGCCAGGTAGGCGACGAACAACAGCCCGCTGGAGACCCCACCGGCCGCCGTGAGGAACGGAACCGAGGCGGCGGTCAGCGCCGCGGCGTTGTTGTTGAAGCCGACGACGGTCGCGTAGGAGAGAAACACGTAGAGCGCGCCGACGACGGCGATGCTCGAGAACACGGCTCGCGTGACGCCCCTGCGTGGGTCGCGGTGCTCCTCGGCAAGCGCCGCCGAGTTCTCCCAGCCCACGAACAGATAGATCGCGAGCGGGAAGCCGAGCGCCAGGCCCGAGAAGCCGCGATGCAGGTGCGACGGATCGAACGGCGACAGGTTGATATGCCCGGAGTGCTGGATCAACAGCGCGATCGCGACCACCACCAGCAGCGCGACCTGGAACACGAACAGGCCGGACGCGACCCTCGTCGACGGCTTGGCCCCGCTCACGATCAGCGCAAACGCGCCGATCGACAGCACCGCGCTGCTCAACTGCCACGGAACCGTGATGCTGAGGTAGTGCTGCAGGATCGTCTCGAGCAGGCCGCCGGAGATCACCACCACCGCAGCGACCGCGATGATGTATCCAACGCATAGCACCACCGCCGTCACGACCGCGCTGTAGCCGCCGAACGCGCTGCCGATGAAGGTCACGAACGAGCCTGTCGACGGCCGCGAGCGCGAGAACTGGCTGATCGTGTTGCCCAGCAGCGCGATCGCGATCATCCCAGCGATCACTGTCAACGGCGCGGCGATCCCGGCGGTGGCCACGATCGTCGCGAACGAGAAGTAGAAACTCATCGCTGGCGCCATGTCGGCCAACGTGAGGGCCGCGATATCCCAGTCGTTCAGGACCCCTCGCGCCAACCGGCCGTCGTCGACCGGAGTGGGGCCCACCGCCTCCTTGGAACCAGCGCCAGTGATTGCCATGAGCTATCGCTCCTCCGAACAGAACGCCCTAACGCCCGGGAGCATATATCCCTTCGTCAGCGAGCTGCACGGATCTGGAGTTGGCTGTACTCGCTAGCGAGACTTCTCGTCTATCGCCGAAGGGGCAGCCTTGCGGGACGGTGCTGCTGCTGAGGTGTCGCACACCCGCGACCCCGGGTTTGGACTTGCTCCTGCTTTCATCATTCAACAGCCGCCGCGCCATGGTCGGTGTCTTGCCTGCCTTGTGCGGAAAGCGAGACGCCTACTTTTACCGATCGGCGCCCCGACCCTGTGACTTGCGCTTTGCAGCGACGCAGGCGCTAGTGCGGTTGGCCCAGCTCCGAAGGGCGTCGCTGTACTTCAGAGCGGTTTTGCGATCTGAAGTACGTACTGTCGTGAGTAGGCCGAGCGCGCCAATACTGCTCTCATGCATGGATGCTCGTCGCGGGTGGTGGCGTCCTCGATCACTTGCTTGTAAGCCTTGGCGGCGTCGGCAGGAACCCTGCCGACGCGTCGTGGCCCGAGATAAACGATGAGATCAGCCGACACTTGGGTGGATGTCGGTTGTCGGTCGAGCCAGGCGGTGAGGTGTCCAGTTCCGGCGAGCTTTGGGAGCGCTTCGTACGCGGTTTGGAGCCATTGTGTGGCGTCGGGATCTAGGCTGACGGCGATGGTCGGTGCGCTCGCGGGGAACTCATAGAGGGCGTGCTCGGGCGGTTGGAGCCAGTCAGGGGGTGAGAGATCGGGGATCTCTCGGCCGCGGATCACTTTGACTGCTGCGACACCGACCCGGGCTAAGCCCCTAAGCCCTCGTAGCCCGAACTGGATCCGCTCGGTCCTTGAGTCCCAGAGGTGATCGAGCGTGTTCTCGATCCGAATTGGGGTTCGCTCGTCAGCCCCATGTTCGGCGAGAGCTCGTTCGAGCATCTCGTAAGCCTGCGCGCGGCTCTTGCCCTTTCCTACCTCCTTGACCTCCTGGACCGCCGCTCGCTGCTTAGCCAGCTGCGCGCGCGACTCGGAAAACGATATGCGGGAAGTTGGGTCTGGGCGTGCAAACGGAGAAGGCGGTGGGGAGGCAGGGATCAACGCCCGATCGCCGCCGCTTTCGATCCAGCGCCTGAGCTGGCGGGCGGCCCGAAGCTCATGCCGGGGAAACGAACTGCGACCTCGCGGGGGAACGAAGCGCGCCAACGCGTCCCGCGCCTCGGCAAATCGACCCGCCGCCGCCAGCAACGCGCCATAGCGAATGTCCACCGGACCCTCCACACGCGTTTCGGCCAACAGTGCCTGGAGGTCTAGATAGCGATTCGCGAATCGCGGAGCCTGGTCAAGTATCACCGGCGCCAGCTCGTCCGCCACCCGCTCAGCATCCAATGCGCTTCTCACCTCCACGCCGGGAATCCCTCCGTGATCGTCGTCGTCGTCGCCGCCGGCCGGGGCCAAGGCCGGCGGCCACACCTCCTCGTGCGCCACCGAAACCCCAAACATGTCAAGCAGCGGCGCCAGCCTCCGCAACGGCTCATACGAGACCCCCACGAACACGCAGGTCACCCGTACCGGCGGCCGATCCGGGATACGACTCGCCTCAAACACCTCGGCCGTCCCCGCCACGTCACCGCCCACGGGGCAGATAAACGCCGCCAACGCAGTACCGGCGCTCGCTTCGGGGAGCGTCACCCAGCCCGCAGCCTCAAGGCGCCCCGCGAGCGCCGCGCGCACCGACCCCCGCAAAGTAGGCGCGTCAACAGGCTCAGACACCGGATCATCCTGACACGCCGGCCGGTAGGCAGACAGACCTCGTAGGACGCGCGGCATCCAGCAGCTAGGACTTGTGCTCTTGTTAGCGGGCCGTCCTCGATGGGACTCGGGCTTTGCGACGCCTCCACGCGTCCGAGAAGCTTCGAGCTTGGCGGCGGTCCGTGCGAGGATGGCAGCCGCCTGAGTCCGAGTTAGGTCCGGTAGGAGATGAATTCCATCAGGCTTCCGTCAGGATCACGAAAGTACACGCTAGTTCCGCGACCTCGAGCGCCGTTGCGCTCGGCTGGCCCGACCTCGATCTCAACGCCACAGCGTCGGAGGTGCTCGACGGCGCTCTCGATCGGGCCGTCCCACTCAAAGCACAGGTCGCTGTTCCCGGGGGCGACCGGGATCCGAGCGACCGGGTCCCCAACTACGCCTGGACCGTGGACGTTCAGCTGCTCGGTACCGAATCGATATGCCCACGCCCCCTGACCGCGATCGATGAGCTCCGCACCGAGGACATCCCGATAAAACGGGTTGGCGACCGCCCAATCCGACACGTGGATCACGCAATGATCGAGCTTGCCAATCGGCTCATGCACTCGCCGAAGATTAGGCATCACCCGGGGGCTGTGTCCCTGCATCCGAGCGTCAACCGCGATTGCGCAGGGTCCCAGCTACGCAGCGGTCGCTATCCGTGTGCGCAAGGTGCTCGGCCCAAGGTAACGCCGGTCGTCCGGTTTGGCGGAGGGCGCGCAGGCACGTGCGTCTACAGGTGGAAGGCGGTCAGAGGGTCGTGCAGAGGTCGAGGGCCCCACCGTCCTCGATTTGCACCTTCTCGAGGCGGCCGTGGGTTTGGCCGTCGTCGCGCTCGTGCGGCCTTACGTAGCCGCGGTGGCGGTTGTG